>JAHDSP010000258.1 GCA_018432645.1 Bacteroidales bacterium
CAATAAATATAAAACATTCTTATAAACCAACTTTTTTACAAATATACAAAATATTTTTAAACTTTTGTTACAAAAATAAAATTATCGAATTAATTGTTTAATTAATAGATAAATTATTACTGGTTCATTCACGGTAATAACTATATTTCTTATGAGTGTAATTTTTTTTAAAAAATTTCTACTTAATTTACTTTTCTGAAAAGCACTTTATTACACCATTTCACTTTTGCAATGCGTTTAACCTTTTAATAGCTTTGTCAAAATTAGTTTTGTATTTTAAACTTGTCTTGTAATCTGATATTGCTTTTTCATTTTCACCAAGTTGTTCATATGCCAACCCTCTATTGTAATATGCTTCTGCATAGCTAGAGTCTATTTCTATAGATTTGTTGAAATTATAGATTGATTTATTAAAATCTTTTTTATAGACTAAATAAATATATCCCAGATTATAATAAGCAAATTTATTAATAGGATTTATAGTAATAATTTTTTGATAATATTCTATGGCCTGGTCTATGCGATTTGTATTTTGCAAATGATATGCATACATATAAAGGGCTTCCTCAGAATCAGGTTGTATTCTCAGAGCAGCTTTGTAATATTCATCTGCCAATTGCAAATCTTTATCACTTAATAGCTGGCCTAGCTTCAAAAAAGCCTCATAATAATTAGGATCTGCTTGTGTGGCACGCTGCATTGCTGCTATAGCTTTATTAGTATCGCCCTGTTCTAGTAGTCCATATCCTTTCATAAAATATGCTTTTGCATTATTGGGGTCTAGGTCTGTAATTTTATTTAAATATGCATAACTTTTTTCATAATCACCTATTAAAAAGTAAAGTTCTGCTAGTTTAGATAATGCCTCGATATTTTCATCATCTAATTCTATTGCTCTCAATAGTGCATCTCTACAATTGTTTATTGAATTTCTAGCTAAATATAAATCGCTTAGTATCACATGATATCTAGAAACGTTTGAATTTATTAATAATGCTTTGCTAATAGAGGAGTAGGCACTATCTATTTGCTCTGCTGACAAAAATAATAAAGCTCGTTCTGCCCATAATGAATCGTTTTTAGGATTTTTAGCTAGTAAAGAATCTATATTTTGGATTTGTTTTTCCCAGCTTGTTAATTCCTTATCTTGTTGCTTTGATGGTTCTCTATAGCATGATAATATTAATACTAATGAACTAACAATGACTATGAACAATTTGTGTTTCATATTGTTTGATTAATTATAAAATTGATAATAAAAAAATTTTTATATTATAATTATTACATTCATAACATAAAGCATTTACCAACATTACTATAAATAAAAAGGAATTTTAATTAATTAAATCAGGCGTTTTGAGCTAATTTTTCTCTTATTTTACTTTCTATTTGATTAGCTAGATCTGGATTATCTAATAGTAATTTTTTTACTTGTTCTCTGCCTTGTCCTAATTTATTATTATCATATGAATACCAAGAACCGCTTTTCTGGATAATTTCTAAATTAGCTCCTAGATCAATTATTTCACCAATTTTGCTAATTCCTTCACCAAAAATAATATCAAATTCTGCTTGTTTAAATGGTGGAGCTACTTTGTTCTTTACAACTTTAGCTCTTACTCTATTACCCAGATATTTTTCACCTTCTTTTATTTGGCTTACTCTGCGAATATCTACTCTCACAGTAGAATAAAACTTGAGAGCATTGCCGCCAGTAGTAGTCTCTGGATTGCCAAACATTACACCTATTTTTTCACGTAGTTGATTAATAAAGATACATAAGCAATTTGTTTTACTAATATTTGCTGTTAATTTTCTTAATGCTTGCGACATAAGTCTTGCTTGTAATCCCATCTGTGAGTCTCCCATTTCGCCTTCTATCTCACTACGTGGGGTAAGGGCTGCTACGGAATCTATTACTATAACATCTACTGCTCCACTACGTATGAGAGCATCAGCTATTTCTAGAGCTTGCTCACCATGATCAGGTTGTGAAACCAGCAAATTTTCTATATCTACACCTAATTTTTGAGCATAATTAATATCAAAAGCATGCTCTGCATCTATGAAAGCCGCTATACCACCAGCTTTTTGTGCCTCTGCTATAGCATGAATGGCCAAGGTTGTTTTACCAGAACTCTCTGGTCCATATATTTCTACCACTCTACCACGCGGATAACCACCTATTCCTAAAGCCAGATCTAATCCAATGCTCCCTGAAGATATAGTATCTATTGGTTCTGCTGGATTATCACCCAGCTTCATCACTGATCCTTTACCAAAGGTTTTATCTAATTTATCTATTGTTAGCTTAAGGGCTTTTAATTTATCATTTTCTTCTGTTGCCATATTTTTTTGTTTTATTTTATTTTTAATATATCTAATAATTGCTGTGTGCTATTAGCTGTATCTACATTTTTTATCACTTCTTGTATGATACCATTTTCATCGATTACAAATGTGGTTCTCAATAAACCTTCAGTTTCTTTACCACATCTTATTTTTTTGTCCCATACACCATATAGATTTATTATCTTTTTGTCTGGATCGGGCACTAATGTGAAGTTCAAATTATGTTTTTCTCTAAAATTATTATGTGATTTCTCATTATCTGGACTCACACCGATAACCTCAAAATTTAATTTAGTAAGGTATTCATAATTATCCCTAAAATTACATGCTTCTTTTGTGCAACCACTTGTATTATCCTTAGGATAAAAATATAAAATTACTTTTTTGCCTTTCATATCAGACAATTTCATCTCTTTGCCACTAATGTGTATAAAACTAAAATCTGGTGCTTTTTGACCTTTATCTAACAAAATTTTTTGTAAAATTAATAAAAATTTTTGATTTACTAAAATGTATTTTTAAATGCTGTCGACTCTTGATTTATATATAAAATTTTTATAAAAATCAATTATAATCATTATAAAAAACTAAAATTGGTAAATTCACAATAATAATTTTTTTGAATTAGGCGTTTAATTAATAACTAAATTATTACTGGTTCATTGATGGTAATATCTATCTTTCTTAAGAGTATAATTAATTTTTAATAAATTTCTAATTAATTTACTTTTCTTTGTCAACTACACAAAGAAAAGTAACAAAAGAAAAGTCTCCGCTGGGGAAATGATTTGATAAAACTACGCAATCACCTCTTGGGGTTTACAAACTCGCAAGCTTTAGCTTGCTCAAACAGTGTAAACCCTTTTGCCCAACGCTGCTTGCTTGTTTTATTACAAATCATTTCCCAATGCGGTATTGCTAGAGTTTACTAATTATTGTATAGGTATTCTGTTAATATAAAAAGTTGAAAAAAACTTTATTATCTTAACGCCTATTTTAATTATTTTTATTAATAAAAATCTAATTTAAAAATATATTTGATAAAAAAATGTGATAAAATTTTGTATTATGAATCTTACTTATCCATAAAATAATTATTCATAATTTAATTTCTTTATGTAATTTTGGAATAAAAAAATGGGAAAAACAACAAAATTTTTAATCTTTAGTATACTTTTCTTGCCAATATTAGCATTTAGTCAGCAAAAAACAGAAATTTATGGTAAATTATTAACTCCTACTACATTCACTCAAATTACTTTATCTAATTATTTGAATCCTGGAGCTTTTACTATTAATGCACCTATTATAAATGCAGATTCTTTTTATATTTCATTAGAGCAAAATAATCCTGAGGAGATTTATAAATTGTATTTTAATAGTAGGAATAATTTTTTAGCCTTAGTTCTAAGACCTGGTGAAAAAGTTCATTTATTATTAAATCCGCAACAACTAGGATATATGCCAAATATTGAAGGTTCACCTAATACTAAAACTATCTATGAAGTAGAATGGGTTTTAGCTAATATTCAAAAACAGATAGATAGTGTCCATAGATTATATAATTCTGCTGTAGATCAAGAAACGAAGGATAGAGTAAGTCGAGAGTACATGAACCTAAACAATGCTAAAAATGTTTATTTAAATAATGTGATTAGAAGTAATCCTGGCAGCTTAGTGAATTTATTCTTTATTGAAAGGTTAAACATAGATAATGGTTTTGCTGATACATATAAATTAGTAGATAGCGCATTAATGAAAAATTATCCAAATCATCCTGGGGTTTTAAGTTTTCATAATAAAACTCAAGCTTTACTAAAAACAACTATAGGGTCTAAAGCTCCCAATATTAAATTACCTACACCTAATGATGATTCATTAGATTTATACTCAGTCAAAGGTGAATTAATATTAGTAGATTTTTGGGCTAGCTGGTGTGGACCGTGTAGAAAAGAGAATCCATATGTAGTCAAAGCATATCAGACTTATCATCCAAAAGGATTTGAAATTTTTGCAATTTCTCTAGATAAAGATAAACAATCATGGATTAATGCTATAAATACAGATAAGTTAACTTGGTATCATGTAAGTGATCTTAAATATTGGAACTCGGAGGCAGCCAAATTGTATGGAGTGAGTGTAGTACCTTATAATTTTTTACTTGACAAAAATCACATTATTATTGCTAAAAATTTAAGAGGAGAAAAATTATATAATTTTTTAGAACAATATTTTAATAAAAAATAATTATATATTTTTATATTTAGCCGATAGATTACCGCATGCTGCTTGAATTTCATTACCTTTTGATTTTCGTATAGTAGCTAAAATGCCTTTTGATTTTAATAATTGTTGAAATTGCAACATTTCTTGATTAGAAGGCGTTCTATACTCACTGAAAGGATGTGGATTATATGGAATTAAATTTACTCTGGCGTTTATCTGTTGAGCTATTTTAGCCAACTCATTAGCATGAGACAGAGAAATATTAGTATCTTTTAAGATTAAATACTCAATAGTCAATTTTCTATGATTACTAAAATGATTTTTATATTCTATGAAAATGTCAATTATAGTTTGTAGTGGATAAATGTTTTGTACAGGCATTAATTGAAGTCTTTGCTCATCAAAAGGGCTATGCATACTCCACGCTATATTCACTTTAGTATTTTCTATACAAGCCGCTAATTTATCTGCTATTCCTATTGTGGATAGAGTAATTCTGCGTGGACTAAGTGCCCAGCCTTCTGGATCTGTCAATAATTTAATTGCTTTAAATACTGCATTTGCATTATCTAATGGCTCACCCATACCCATAAAAACAATGTTTGTGAAATCATTAATTTCATCAATTGCCATTAACTGCCATAATATTTCACCTGCTGAAAGATTGCCATTAAAACCAATTTTGCCAGTAGCACAAAACTTACAACCATATCTACAACCAAATTGAGTAGATAGACAAATGGTAATTCTAGTTTTATCATTGATGACAGCTGTTTCGATAGATTTTTTTTCATCAAAAATAAATAAATATTTTTTTGTGCCATCTTTGGCTATATCTATTTGTACAGGAGGAGGATAAGTTATTTCAAATTTTTCATTTAGTGTTGATCTAAGTGCTAGAGGCAGATTTGACATTTTATCAAAATCACAAATATGTTTTTTATATATCCACTGATAAATTTGCTTAATATTATAATTTTGAATATTTTCAATATCACTCAATTCATTGCGTATTTCATTATAATCTAACCCTAATAAAATTTTTTTATTCATAAAATATTGAACTATCATAAATTAGTAAAAAAGAATACTTCTATCTTTTCACTTTCTAGCCTTGCTTTTAGCCAATTAATGATCTGTTCTCTTTCCTCTATATTCAAACTCAAACTATCATTTTTTGTACCTAGTAGTATTACAGTGACACTATCAATTGAATTGTTTGCATCAAATACATATGTATCAGCTATAGCACAAGATGTAATGTTATCATTAATGATAACAAGCTCATTAATTAAATTTTTTGCTAATAAAGGTCTAGATTTAATGCTATCAATTATAGCATTACGTTTATTTAATTCAGCTTCTAGACCTGATATTTGGATGATAAGTTTTTCTTTTTCTTGATATTCTCTTTGATCAATAGCAAAACCTTGTTTTATTACCACCTCAGCTTTTAAGTCGAAATTTTGTAATTTGTTAGCTATTAATTCTTTATCTATTTCATCAAGAGTAGTACCACCATATATTAAGGTTATTAATTTTTTTTGAGGATCTATAGAATAATCTAAAAGGTATTTATCATCAACGACTCTGACATTATCAATATATTTTTTACTTTTTTCCATAAATCTCTCTCGTTGTACTAAACTATTACCAAGAAAAATACTTGGTATTAGAGTTAGGATGATAATTAATGTTACATACCTTTTAATAACTTTCTGACGTGCAGGAGTTGCATTTTCATGAATGGGGAATTTTAATATTTTTGAAAATAATAAAGATGCTAAAGCTATAAATACTGAATTAATAGTAAAAAGATATAAGGCACCAAATAAAAAAGATATTTGTAAAGTAGCTAAGCCATATCCAGCAGTACATAATGGTGGCATTAAAGCAGTAGCTATGGCTACACCTGGTATAACAGTACCTTTTGTTTTTGAACTCATAGCAATAATACCAGCAGTGCCACCAAATAATGCTATCAAAACGTCATAAATAGTAGGACTTGTACGTGCTAGTAGCTCTGTCTGTGCTGTTGATATAGGTGTAATAAGAAAATATAATGTAGCTGACAAAAAAGCAGTGACAATAGCAAATGAAAAATTATTTAAAGATTTTTTTAATAATTTAATATCATATACTGCAATGCTATAACCAATACCATTAATAGGACCTAATAATGGAGAGATTAACATAGCACCTATTACTACTGCTGTACTATTCATATTTAACCCAACAGAACAAACTAAAGTAGAACACATTAAAATCCAAAGATTAGTACCTTTGAAATTTACTCCTTCTGAAATCTGCTTGTATATAGAATTGGGATCTTCTAATTGATGAGTTAATTTTAAACGATTTAGAAATTTATAATACCATCTTTTATATTTATTAATCATAAATATTTTTTACAAAATTACGAAATATAAAAAAATGAAACAACGAAATAGAAAACTAAAAAAAAAAGAGATGAATGGTAGGCGAGAATGTATAAATGGATTTTTATTACTAAATTTGCTTAATCAAAAATTGTATTTGTGACTTGAATGCAGCACATCTAAAATTACGACTTTTATATTTTGGGGCCCGATTTTTTTGGTATTATTAGAATAATTTGTATTTTAGCACAAATAAATCATTGACAATAAAAATCAGTGATTATGTGTTTTATAAAAGATATTTTCAAGTGTTGATAGGTAATTGAGGGTTTAAAAACTATGATATGATGAGAATTATAAAAACAAATAAACTTCCTATATATTGTTGGGCTTCGGAGGTAGAAGAAGGAGCTTTAGAACAAGCTATTCATTTGGCGGAACATCCTTTTGCCGAGCATCATGTGTGTTTATTGCCCGATGTGCACGAAGGTTTGGGCATGCCTATTGGAGCCGTGTTGGCAACAAAAGAAGTGATCATTCCAAATGCAGTAGGCGTAGACGTCGGGTGCGGCATGTGTGCTGTCAAGACAAATATTCGAGCAGAAAAATTAAATTCTCAGACTTTAAAGAATATTGTTCTCGATATTAAAGAGAGAATCCCTGTAGGCTTTAAACACCATAAAAGTAAACAAAATCTTCCTTCAAACTTAAAAAAACCGGCCGGCCCTATTACACAAAAGGAGTTCGATGATATCCCTTACCAAATTGGCACACTTGGTGGTGGCAATCATTTTATTGAAATTCAAAAAGATAAAGACAACTTTATATGGATAATGTTGCATTCGGGGAGTAGAAACTTGGGGAAAAAAGTAGCTGATCATTATAATAATGAAGCAAAAATATGGAGCAAACGTTGGGATAATCAAGTATCGAAATCTTGGAATTTAGCTTTCCTCGATGTAAATTCAAACTTAGGCCGTCAATATATTGAAGAGATGAATTATTGTTTGGAATTTGCCAAGGCTAATCGTCTTCATATGTTGGATACGGTAAAAGATGTTTTATATAATCATACACAATGCGACTTTGGCGAAATGATAAGCATACATCATAATTATGCCCATTATGAAAAACATTTTGGTGAGTGGTATTGGATCCATCGTAAAGGTGCTATTTCTGCAAAAAAGGGAGAATTTGGCATAGTGCCAGGTAGTCAAGGTACTCCAAGTTATATTGTTTGCGGAAAAGGCAATGCAGTTAGTTTCATGAGTAGTGCACATGGTGCAGGTAGAGTCATTGGTAGGCGGGAAGCCATCAGGAAACTTGATTTGAATTCAATCAGAAAAGAATTAGATAAAAGCGGGATTATTCATTCTATAAACAAACAAAAAGATTTGGATGAAGCTCCCCAGTGCTACAAAAATATTGATCGAGTTATCGAGGAACAAAAAGATTTAGTAGAACC
>JAHDSP010000181.1 GCA_018432645.1 Bacteroidales bacterium
GAGCTAAATCTCCAGATGCTCCTAGTGAACCTTGTTCATATACTACAGGATGTATTTCATTATTTAAAAAATATATTAATCGCTCTACAGTATCTAATTTGACGCCACTATTCCCATATGATAAACCTTGTATTTTGAGGGCCAGCATCAGTCTAACTATCTCTTCAGATACCACATCTCCTATACCACAAGCATGGGATAAAATTAATTTTTCTTGTAAAACAGATAAGGAATCCTTAGGAATTTTAACAGAATATAATGCACCAAATCCAGTATTAATGCCATAAACAGGTTTATCATTTTTTTCTAAATAATTATCTAAAAATTGCCTTGATTTTTGAATATTATTTTTAGCAATATCACTCAACTGTACATCTAATCTATGATACATTATAGCCTCTAATGTGTCAAAATTTAATGTTCTTTCAATATTATAAGTTTTAGACATAATTAATTGAATTATTTTTTGACAAAATTAAATTTAATTTTTCTATTTTTTTCATATTACACTAAGATTTAACTTTCAAAAAATCTAGAATACCAGTTTTCTGGATCTAAATGCCATTGATCTAATATAGGTAAAACATCATCAGATATATACTTGTTTGCAATAGCATTAGGCAACAAATGTGGATAATCTGCTAATGAATAAACTTCTATATTGTTTTGTTTAAATTCATTCTCTACCCATGAGAAAGCATATGAAAAAATAGATACCAATCCTATAACATTACAATTAGCATCTATAATTGCATTAATAGCATTTCTACTACTTTTACCAGTAGATATTAAATCCTCTACAACGATGACATTTTGTTTTTCTGGTAGAAATCCTTCAATCTGATTATGTAATCCATGCTCTTTAGCCTGTGAACGAACATAGACAAATGGCTTGTCTAATAAATGTGCTAAAAGTGTTCCCATAGGTATACCAGCAGTAGCCACGCCAGCAATATAATCTAAATCATCAAATTTTTCTAATACTAAATCTTTTAAAAAATTTGCTATTTGAGTACGATACTGGGGATAGCTTAATATTACTCTATTATCGCAGTAAATAGGCGACCTTAATCCTGATGTCCATGTAAAAGGATTTGCATAATTTAATTTTATTGCGTTAATTTGCAAAAGAATTTTACAGGTTTGCTCACAAATTTGCTTATTAAAAATCATAATA
>JAHDSP010000138.1 GCA_018432645.1 Bacteroidales bacterium
CTAATGCGTATAAAATTTATCTCAGAAATGGGTAATTAATTTCTAATAACATTATTAAAAAATAAAATTATGGAAGAAGAACAAGATTTAATTAATAACAATAGTAATAATGAGTCAGAAAATAATTTTTCTACTCCTATTACAAATCAAGAAACTCATTCAACTAAAAAATGTAAAAATAATTTTAACTTTTGGTGGCAATTAATACTTTCTATTTTGGTGATAGTATTAATAATATTACAATTTGTACCAATAAAAAAATCTCCAAAATCAATAATTGCTCCAGCCACTTCTAGTAAAATTGCTCATATTAATGTAGATACTATTATGTCTAAATATCCATTAGTAGATACTCTACAGAATAGATTACAAAGACAGATAACCTCATTAGAGACAGATTTGATGAATAAACAAAATAGCTTACAAAAAAATATGCAAGCATACCAAGATGATATGCAAAGTGGCAAAATTATTACTAAAGATGAAGCTAATAGACGTGAACAACAATTGATGAATGAACAACAACAGCTATTAACTCTACGCGATCAATATGATGCTCAAATTCAGCAATTACAAATGTCTATGCAAACTGAAATCTTAGATAGTATTAAAAGTGCTATTAAAAATTTACCTCCTGAGAATAGCTTTGATTATGTTTTAGGTTATTCTAATGAAGGAGCTATATTTTATGCTAACCCCAGCCTAGATATAACTAATGATGTGTTAACAATTTTAAATAAACGATTTAAAAAATGAGAAATATAACAAAATTTATTTTCATTTTATTTACTATCACACTATTTACTAATTGTAAACAAGATTTAAAAAAAGTAATAGAAGAATCTTATCCAGATGGTAACCCAAAGGTTGTATATTACTATGATAAAGATAATAATAAAGTAAAAATAGAGGAATACTATCCCAATGGGAAACTACAATATACGGGCGGTTTAAATAATGAATTGCGTCATGGTGAGTGGAAATATTATCATCCAAACGGAAAATTGTGGTCCGAGGGTGAATATGAAAATGGGACAAGAATAGGCAAAAGTGTAACCTATTATGAAAATGGTAACATTCGCATTAAAGGCACTTACAAAGATGGAAAACCATATGGTAAATGGTATTTTTATGATGAAAATGGAAAATTAGTTGAAACAAAAAATTTCGATTGATTTACAATGGCAGATAATACATATTTAGTCGTTGGGCTTGGAAATATTGGCTATGAATATGAACATTCTAGACATAATGTGGGTTTCGACGTTTTAGATTATTTTGTAGAAAAATATTCATCCAGTTTTAAGCAAGATAGATATGCTTTACGAGCTGATGTAAAAATTAAAAATAAACTATTTATTTGCATAAAACCAACTACATATATGAACCTGAGTGGCAAAGCAGTAAATTATTGGTTAAAAATACTTGAAATACCTTTATCAAATATTATAATTATTTATGACGATTTAGAATTACCATTGGGTAAAATTAGAATAAAAGCAAAAGGAAGTGCGGGCACTCATAAAGGACTAAAACATATTATAGAAACATTAAAAACTGAACAAATTCCTCGTATGCGTATTGGTATAGACAATAATTTTTTGCCAGGACAGCAAATAGATTATGTTTTAGAAAAATGGCCACAAGATCAATGGGAAAAAATATCCAAAGTTTTTCCAGTAGCTTCTGATGCTATTTATACCTGGGCATTTGAGGGTATAGATAGAGCAATGAATAAATATAACAATATTGTAATAGAGTGATTCTTATACATTAAATAAATTGGCTCTATTAAAAAAAAATGTTGTAATTTTACAAAAAAAAGAAAAACATGGATAAAATAGAGCGAATAATAGAATTATTTGAGCAATCGACGATATCAGAACAGTTAAAGATATTATATGAGCTTAAAAGGAGACAA
>JAHDSP010000544.1 GCA_018432645.1 Bacteroidales bacterium
GTAGTTTATAGCGTAAACATAGCAGAAAAAAAGATAAATAATTTTTTGGTTTGGATGATGAGGTTCAGAGGAGTAGCTACAAAGTATCTACAGAACTACCTTATGTGGTTTGTAGTGATGAATAAATATTTGAAAGCCGACATAGAATCAGATATTGGGCGACTTTTGAACTTGTCATCTCACGACAGATGGGCGTGGGAGCGGTATTTTAGATTGATTAAGTTAAAATATTGATATAATACTTAATTGTAAACAATTTAAAAATTGTTTCTTATCTTTTTTATCCAATAAACTCCAACTACCAATAAGTATTTCATATCACTTTCCCTTTAATTTATTATTTAAAACACTATTATAAATTAAAAATTATTAATTCCTTTTTTTAATAATTTTTTTGCAATATTTCAAAAAAGTAATATCTTTGCCATTGTAAAAAAATAAAATAAAATGTCTGAGTATAAAAGTATAGGTAAAATTATACAGATTATTGGTCCAGTAGTAGATGTAGCCTTTGATGACGAAAAAGATCTACCTAATATTTATGATGCATTAGAAATAAAAAGATCAAATGGTGAAAGCTTAATATTAGAAACTCAGCAAGCCATCGGAGAAAATGCTGTACGCACTATTGCTATGGATAGTACTGATGGATTATTTAGAGGTATGGAAGTTTATAACCGCGGTGATGTAATTTCTATGCCAACAGGTAGTGAAATTAGAGGTAGATTATTTAATGTTATTGGTAAAAACATAGATGGACTCCCTCAGGTAGCTACTAAAACTAGTTCGCCTATTCACAAAGATCCACCTAAGTTTGACGAATTATCTACTGAAACTGAAGTATTATATACTGGTATTAAAGTTATAGATTTGATAGAACCATATGCTAAAGGTGGTAAAGTAGGTCTATTTGGTGGTGCTGGTGTAGGTAAAACTGTCATTATTCAAGAGTTAATGAATAACATTGCAAAACAATATAGCGGTTTTTCTGTCTTTGCTGGTGTTGGAGAAAGAACTCGTGAAGGTAATGATTTATTACGTGAAATGATAGAAGCTGGTCTTATTAAATATGGTAAAGAGTTCATTGAGGTTATGGAAAAAGGTGGCTGGGATCTATCTAAAGTAAATCAAGAAGAGTTTAAAGATTCTCTTTTGACAATGGTTTTTGGGCAAATGAATGAACCTCCTGGAGCACGTGCACGTGTGGCTTTGAGTGGCCTTACTTTAGCTGAATATTTTCGTGATGGTGATGAACAAAGTGGAGGTAGGGATATTTTATTTTTTATAGATAATATTTTCCGTTTTGTACAAGCTGGTTCAGAAGTATCTGCTTTATTAGGACGTATGCCTTCTGCTGTTGGTTATCAACCAACATTGGCTACAGAGATGGGTTCATTACAAGAGAGAATAGCCTCTACGAAACGTGGTAGCATCACTTCAGTACAAGCTATTTATGTTCCTGCTGATGACCTTACTGACCCCGCTCCTGCTACAACTTTTGCTCACTTGGATGCTACAACTGTCCTTAGCCGTCAAATTTCTGAACTTGGCATTTATCCTGCTGTTGATCCATTAGATAGTACCTCTAGAATTTTAAGCCCTGATATCTTAGGTGAGGAACACTATAAAACTGCTCAACAAGTAAAAGAAATATTACAACGTTATAAAGAATTACAAGAAATTATAGCTATTTTAGGTATGGAAGAATTATCTGAAGAAGATAAACTTATTGTCCATAGAGCTAGGCGTGTACAAAGATTTCTATCTCAGCCATTTCATGTTGCAGAGCAATTTACTGGTATACCAGGCGTTATAGTTAGCATAGAAGATACTATTAAAGGATTTCAAATGATTATTAATGGCGAAGTAGATGATCTGCCTGAGGCTGCTTTTATGATGGTCGGCACTATCGATGATGCTAAAGAGAAAGCTAAAAAATTATCTAATTAATTTTAAAAAAATTTAACAATCATTATGTCTATTTATATTGAATTAATAAATCCTACAAAAATTATATACAAAGGAGAAGTAGATACTATTTGGTTGCCTGGAATCGTAAGTCCTTTTCAGGTTTTGCCTAATCATGCTCCTCTGCTTTCTGTACTAGATAAGGGGACTATTAAAATTAAAATTAATGATCAATTCAAAAATTTTGATATTGATGGTGGCATCATTGAGGTTAAAAATAACAAACTGAGAGTTCTTATCGATTGATTTTATCAAATTCACAAATTAATTTAGTGAAATAGGTGTTTAGATAAAAAAATCTTTGTCTACTTTTTGTATTAAAAGAATATCTTTACAATAATTAGTAAACTCTCGCAATACCGCATTGGAAAATGATTTGAAATAAAACAAGCAATCAGGAATGGAAAAGAATAAATCTTGTAGGGGTTTAAAATTTTAAACCCATCAAATCATTTCTCCAGCGAAGACCTTCCTTTTGTTACTTTTCTTTCTGAGGCTGAGAAAGAAAAGTAAATTATTTCAGGACGAGACGGCCCATAACTCTTTCTTTCTCATTCCCCAACCTAAAGGGCAGGGTTAATAATCTATGTATGTTAATTTGTGTACATTTGTGAACTAATTTATCACCTATTACCTCGTCTCCTCGTCTCCCATCATCCCACCAATCCAATAAATCCCAGTTCAGACTTTTTTTTATACATTTCTTTGTTATAAGCAATAATTAAACTAATTTTGCACTTACTATGGAAGGTGAAGAATTAGATAAAAAACAAGAA
>JAHDSP010000514.1 GCA_018432645.1 Bacteroidales bacterium
ATAAACTGTGCCCCCTATACCAAATGCAACATAGGGACCCACATTACAAAATAATTTTACACTACCTAAATCAAAATTAAACTTAGCATTTATAGGTATATCTAAATACAGAGTGGTGAAACGATACTTGGAATTATCCTCTATAATTGAGTAGCCACGAGATTGAAAATTTAAGCCTGCATCTATTGCGAAAAGATCTGAAAAAGAATACTCTACGAAAGGATAAACATGAAAACCTGCAAGCATTTTATAGTCAGCGCTCAAGGTTTCATCATCATTTTTAACTATCATATTAGATAGATTTAGTCCACCTTTAACACCTAAACTCAAATTTTGTGAAAATGCATTTATCGACAAAATGAAAGATAAAATAATAACTAAAATTAAATTAATCTTTTTCATAATTTTTTTCAAATATAAATAAAAAAGATCAGAATAAAAAATTATGTTTTTTTAAGATATTTTAACAAAAATTAAATCAACTAGAATGAAAATCTAACTCCAATATTAAGTCCTATACTGCTATAAGGTAAATAATTTTTGAGTTCTTTACTAGGTTCTGCTGATGATGGAGGATTATTATAATCATAAGTAATATCATCGACAAAATCAATTTCTTTGTCATCTGTTGTTAAATTTGGTAATTGATCTGAACCGTTTACAGTGTATTCTGTCATAACACCTTTTATAGGAGCATAGCTCATACCTACTAAATCTAATTCTCCATAAACAGATATTAAATCTGATATGTGATACATAAGTCCAAGAGCTGATGAAATACCAAAAGCCATTCCTCCATCCATTTTCCACTTTACTACTTCTTTATCTTCTAATTGATTATTTTCATATTCCTCATCCAAATAATTTAAATTAATAGATCCAAAGCCAAATATCACACCAAATTTAGCATAAGGGTCTAGCTTTTCAAAACCACTAGCTATTATTATGGATGGATTTACTCTAAACATCTGACTTTTTATAGAAATTTTTTCAAAGTCATAATAATTAATGTCAAAAAAAGTAAAATTATCTTCAGATTCTCCAGTAGTTTCATCTCCTAATAAATATGAACATTGCAAATCTATACCGATATTACCATTAAACATGTAGCCAAGATTTAGTCCAAAATTTAGCCCCTTGCCCAATGAGGTTTTCACATTTTCTATTTTTTCGATATCATTTGTGCTTTCATAATTGGCTAATAATGATTGAGTAGCTATTCCTAGATTGTAACCACCACCCACATTAATATAAAATTGAGAATAAGCAGCTATGCTAAATAAACTAAT
>JAHDSP010000469.1 GCA_018432645.1 Bacteroidales bacterium
CCTATGATATCATGACTTACTATAGGATCTTCGCAATATTGTAGAATACCTTTTAGGCTACCTTCAGCATATTTTTTGATAGTAGCATTGATTTGCTCGGCGGTAGTATCTTTTTGCAAGAAAACATATAAATCGACAACAGATCCATCTGGCACTGGAACTCTCGTAGAGCTTCCATTCAATTTGCCAGCAAGCTCTGGCATTACTAGTCCAATAGCTTTAGCAGCACCTGTAGATGTAGGAATAATAGATAAACCTGCAGAGCGTGCTCTACGTAAATCCTTATGTGGAGAGTCTAAAATTATTTGATCATTAGTATATGCATGAATAGTGTTCATAAAACCATATTCTATACCAAAATTCTCATGCAAAACTTTAACAACTGGAGCTAAACAGTTTGTAGTGCAAGAAGCATTGGAAATCAAAATATGATCTTTAGTCAATTTGTCGTCATTTACACCTATAGCTACTGTTATATCTACATCAGTTCCTTTACTAGCTGGAGCACTTATGATGACTTTTTTAGCACCTGCTTGGATATGTTTCATTAATCCTTCTCTATCTCTAAATTTACCTGTGCATTCTAAAACTATATCTATACCTAATTCTTTCCATGGAAGCTGAGCAGGATCTTTTTCGGCAAAGATTTTGTATTCTCTATTATTTACAACAATACTTTGTTCTTTAGCTTCTACACTACCATCAAAAATTCCAAATACTGAATCATATTTTAATAAATGTGCTAATGTAGCTGGAGCAGTTAGATCATTTATTGCTACAATCTCTACATCATTTCTGCGTTCTAATAATTTAAATACGTTTCTACCTATTCTACCGAAACCATTGATTGCGATTTTTACAGTTTTCATAACTCTTTTTTCTGCAAAATTAATCAAAAATTATTAGTCTGCCAAACTAATTTATATCATTCTTTACTGAATATCTTTGGGCTAAAGATTAAAAAATTAATTATTTTTGTAAAAACATCTTTTTATGTCAAAAAGTTATGAAAGTATAGATCAGCAACAGATAGAACAATTTATCTTATTTTGTCAAGATTATTGTAACCTTATAGAATCTGCTGAGGAATATGATTTTGAAAATATTGTAAATTTTTTACTAGTAGCTCTGCCAATGCTATATTTCTACGGTACAATAATTAATTTAATAGATGATGCAGATATCGAATTCGCTGAGAGGACGGTCAATGAAGAAACCTACACTATAATTTACAATAAATTAAATGATATTTTTTCTAAATATTTTGATTTTCAAATAACTGATGATGATTATTTATGGTTAAATGATATTTCTATTCCTGAATTTCTAAGTGATATATATCAAGATCTGAAAGATGTTGTTGTTTTATTTAATAAAAATAAATTAGAAACTCAAAAAGCTGCAATTTATTTAGCTAAATATTGGTTTATCGATAGGTGGGGTAGTGAAAGCCTCAAAGTGCTTTTAGCTTTACATAGTTACAATTATAGATACGAAGATGGAACAGATAATAATTTTTATAATAGCGATGATATTTATAATTTGTGATTTTTTGATAAAAAAATAATAAATTTGCATTATAAAAAATAAGAAAGATGAAAAAGATTTTTGCACTATCAATGCTTAGCTTTTTATTAATGATAAATGTAGCTTTATCACAAAAAATTCCAGGTTACAAAATTCAAGTTACAATTCCACAATTAGCTGATACTAATGTATATCTCGGATATTACTATGGTAAATGGCAATATGTAAAAGACACTATTAAGCTAGATAAAACTGGCAAAGGAATATTTCAATCTAAAGATACTGTAGGTAGCGGAATGTATTTACTCATAACGCCATCTAAGAAATATTTAGAATTCATACTAAACGACAATGAAAGAAATTTTAG
>JAHDSP010000347.1 GCA_018432645.1 Bacteroidales bacterium
AAATTTTCTGGAATCATTAATCTCAATTGTTTTTACTTTGAATTAATTTATTTATTTTTTGTAAAAATTTTGTATAATTTTTGTATAATTTTTGTATTAATTTTTATATAAGTAATCATAAAATTGTAGTGCCATGATAACCCTGGAACAAATCAATGCATTTAAAGAAAGAATTGAGTCATTAGCAGTACCAGTATTATCCGTTTATTGTGATACTGATCCATCGAAGGAAGAAAATAAGAATATGGCCTGGATCATTAGAATTAAAAATGCTTTAAAAGATTTTAAATCTCTAGATGTAAAATTAAATAATGGAAGAACATTTTTAGAAGATTTTTTACTTTCTTTACAATTTGTACATCCAGAGACAAGGACTTTAGCTAAATTTGCTTGGGTAAATGATAAAAATGAATTGGAGAGCGAAACCTTTGAATTACAAATAGATTTGCCTGCTATAGATTTGACTCTAGGCAAAATAGATGTACATTATGGGAAACCTTATCTTTTACCTATTTATTATGCATTTGATGAGTATGATAGAACAGGTATTTTGCATATTTATGGGACTAAATGGAGATTTTACCAAATTTTCTTAAATGAAGTTCAGGAAATAACGGATACTTTTGCTGAAATTACTAGTAATGAATGGAAAGAAATTCAAGATCATTTATCTGCAATTGATCAAACTCTGTATGGAGAACGTCATTTCTATGCTCGAGAAAAATTTAAAGACAAATATAAATCTAAATATCAAAATTGGTCTCACAAACTATATAAGCGATTAGCTGATATGTTAGCAAAGTCTATTCATCAATTAAATATCAGTAGACTTGTTTTGATAGGTACTGATTGGCAACTTAGTTTTTTCGAAAATTACCTTAGCCATGATGTTAAAAAATTAATTATCGGACATGTCTCTAATCTCACTAATCCTGATTATATTTCTAATAAAGAAATTCTTGAAAAGATCACTCCTTTGCTCGAAAAAACAGAATATGATGAAGAAAAATATTATTTCGATTTAATTTATCAGGGCTATGGAATTATTGGTTTGTCAGATGTTTTAGAAGCTCTGCAAATAGGAAGATTACAAATTTTACTTTTGCCTTGGGATTTTGATGCTAAAGCTTATAGGTGCGAAGATGGATTAATATTTGGTCTCCTAGATGAGGCAAAAAAACATTGTAATAATCCTGCAGAAATTAATTTAAGAGAATATATAACAGATTTAGCAGAAGAATATTCTACTAAAATAGAATTTGTAAAAGCTGATATTAAAGATAAATTGTATAATGAATTTGGTGGAATAGCAGGCATTAGTAGGTGGTAAAACTATAATTAGAATTTTATTTTACTAAATGTTTCGCAAAATTTTTCTGCGAAACTAAGAGTATTTTAATATAAAATAATCTTTCTTAATTATGATAAAAATACCATTTTTTATTTTTAATTTTGCAAAAAAATGTCTCTCAAACCAATAAATTCTATATTAATTTCAGTATATAATAAAAACTTGCTTTTACCTTATATAGAAATTTTGAAAAATTATAGAGGCCAAATTATATCTACAGGTGGAACTAGTAAATTTCTTAATGAATATGGAATTGATGTAATAGAAATAGATGAATTAACTAATTATCCAGCTCTTTTAAATGGACGAGTGAAGACTCTACATCCAGCTATATTAGGTGGAATATTGCTTAGACGAGATAATGAAAATGATTTAAAAGAAGCAAACAAATATAATTTAGCAAAAATAGACGCAGTACTGGTAGATCTTTACCCTTTTAGAGAAACATGCAAATATGCTACTAATGAAGAAGAAATTATCGAAAAAATAGATATCGGAGGTATAACGCTCATACGTGCTGCTGCTAAAAATTTCAAAGATGTGCTAGTAGCTGCTGACAAAAGTGATTACAATCATTTCTTTGAATGTATAAAAAATGGTAATAGTTTAGAGTCAGATAGACGCTTATTAGCCAAAAATGCTTTTGCTATTGCTACGATGTATGATGCTGCTATATTTCAGTGGTTCTCTCAGCCATATTTTGGCAAAGAAACTGAAATAGTAAATAAAAATATAATAACTCCACTTCGTTATGGCGAAAATCCTCATCAGCAAGCATTTTATATGCATGATGGTAGTATGAACTATCAAAAACATCATGGTAAGGATTTATCATATAATAATTTTTTAGATATAGATAGTGCTTGGTTACTAGTCAATGAACTGAGTCCAAATGCTTGTGTAGTAGTTAAACATACTAATCCTTGTGGTGTAGCTGTGAGCAATAGACCTGCAGATGCTTTCGAAAAAACTTTGGCTGGAGATCCTGTATCTGCCTATGGTGGTATTTTTGCTTTTAATACACCTATCGATGATGAAACTATAGAAAAATTAAATAGTTTGTTTTTTGAAGTTCTCATAGTTCCCAGATTTTTAGAAGGGCAAATAGAGAAATTATCAATTAAAAAAAAT
>JAHDSP010000084.1 GCA_018432645.1 Bacteroidales bacterium
CAATAGAGTAATGCACTTATCTGCAATAGCAAATGCTAATGGTGCAAATTTTGTTCTATTAGGACCTAATGATACTATGGTTAAATCTGTAAAACCTGTTATAGCAGTTTGTGCTGTGAGGACTGGATGTGGCAAAAGCCAAACTTCTAGAAGAATAATTGAGATATTAATGAAAAAAGGTCTCAAAGTTGTAGCTGTCAGACATCCGATGCCTTATGGTAACTTAGTAGAACAAAAAGTTCAACGCTTTGCTACAGTTGAAGACTTAAAGAAACATAACTGCACTATAGAAGAGATGGAAGAATATGAACCACATGTAGTTCGTGGTAATGTTATCTATGCTGGAGTAGATTATGAAGCTATATTGAGAGCCGCTGAGAATGATCCTGATGGTTGCGATGTTGTTTTATGGGATGGTGGCAATAATGACTTCCCATTTTACAAACCAGATCTGATGGTAGGTGTAGTAGATCCTCTACGTCCAGGACATGAGGTTAGCTATTATCCTGGAGAAGTCGTAGCTAGGATGTCAGATGTCATCGTAATTAATAAAATAGACAGTGCTAGTCTAAATGATATTAATACTGTTCGTAATAATATCAGAAATATTAATCCAAATGCTATAGTCATCGATGGTGCTTCACCAATAACAGTGAATAATCCATCTCAAATAAAAGGCAAACGTGTATTAGTAGTAGAGGATGGCCCTACACTCACCCACGGAGAAATGACTATAGGTGCTGCTACTATTGCTGCAATGAAATTTGGCGCTGCAGAAATGGTAGATCCTCGTCCATATATTGTTGGTAAAATCAAACAAACTTTCGAAACTTATCCTCATATAGGTACTCTATTACCTGCTATGGGTTATGGTGATGAACAAATTAAAGATCTAGAAGCTACGATAAATAATACTCCTGTAGATTTAGTCATTAGTGGTACTCCTATTGATCTTAGTAGAGTAGTGAAAGTTAATAAACCTATTATTAGAGTAGATTATGACTTACAAGAAATTGGATATCCTACCTTCGATGAGGTACTTGATGATTTTGTAAAAAATCATAATTTAAAATAAATAAAAATTTAAAAAAGCGGCTTATAGCCGCTTTTTTTTTGATAAAAAATTAATGGTTCTATAATGTTTTGAGTGGGTAAATATTAAAAGTGAGTAATTTTATAAAAATAAATTTTATTTATTTTTGTACAGTTAAATTATTAACGACAAAGTTCTCAAAGAAGGCACAAAGAACACAGAGAATGATAGAATTAAAAGACATAAAAATTATACTTTGTGAACTTTGTGTAATATCTTGGTGCCCTTTGTGGTAAAATAATTAACCCACAATAAACGTTATAGAACCAAATTAATAAATCAAATATATGAAAAAAGATCTTGTAAGTATTAATGATTTTAGTAAAGAAGAAATACTACAAATTCTTGATATGGCTAAAAAGTTTGAGGCTAAGCCAGACCAAAATTTACTCAATGGCAAGGTGATAGCAGTATTATTTTTTGAACCATCTACTCGCACACGGCTCAGCTTTGAATCAGCTATTCAAAGATTAGGTGGTAGAGTTATTGGTTTCTCAGAGGCTACAAATACCAGTGTAAAAAAAGGAGAATCATTAGGTGACACGATACGTACTATTAATCAATATTGTGATATGATAATAATGCGTAATCCTTTAGATGGTAGTGCTCGATATGCTAGTGAAAATTGCACAGTATCATTTATAAATGCTGGGGATGGCTCTAATCAGCATCCTACTCAATGTCTGCTAGATTTATATAGCATCTTGCAAACTCAGCATACTCTTGACAACC
>JAHDSP010000179.1 GCA_018432645.1 Bacteroidales bacterium
AGGTGCAGGTGTATGGGCTGAATATGATGGTTCTAATATAGGGTCCGCAGGTTTATATGCAAAAGCCTCTGGTGATAATTTTGGTGCTATTATGATATCTCCTTATGTAGGAGCTGATATAGAAGTTACTAATGCCTCTGGTATACCTCTCCAAGTAGTATCTGCCGGTGCTAGCTATACTAATCCAGCCTCACTTATTAGAGGATTAGTTCAGATGGATATAAGCGATAATGCAAATTGCCAAACCGTTATATTCAATAATCTAGCTTTTGAGCCTACATTTGCTCCATCTGTCCCTAATTATGGTATGATAGGTACAAGTAGCACTTTTTGGTATCAAGGATATGCTGAAGGATGGTTTAACGTCTCTAGAAGAGATCTTAAACGTAATATTACATATATAGATAATGATATAGAAAATTTGTTTATACAAGATATCAAAAATCTAAAACCAACAATATATAAATTTAAAAATGAAAAAGATGATTTCGATAGCAACAATCCTGCAAAAACTCGCTACAATGCTCATATAGGTTTCATAGTAGATGAATTACCCGACTATGTACAGGATAATACTTTCTCTGCAGTAAGTATTTATAATCTGAGCACTCTAGCACTGATAGGAGCTAAATATGCAATAGAGCAAGTAGAGGAGCTACAATCGCAACCCATTACTACTTTTGGCATAGCACAAATGAATGGACAAAATGAAGTACGCATAAACTTTGATAATGACTTTATTTCATCAAAAAATAATTCACAATCACCTGTCATCACTATCACTGCAGCAGCGCCAGGAGAATATTATATCAAAGCAGTAGATAACAGTGGCTTCACAGTAGCTTCTACTAATCCTACATTCCAATTTCATTGGGTTGCTTATGCTAAAAGACAAGTGAAAGAACAGAATACTGTAAATAACATAGATCCTCAACTAATGAGCTGGCTCAGAGTAGATACTGCAAAAAAAGAGCAAATGAGACAATGGGGTATGAGCCTCAAACAACCTGAACCATTAAAACTTTTAGGTGATAGAGATATAATAAATGCTAAATCATTGAAAATCAACGACAAAACTAATAATGAATAATAAAATTTAAATTTTATTTCAACCAAAAGCCCAGTTAAAATTATTTAACTGGGCTTTTTTAAAATTATAGATTTCGTAAAATTAAAAAATTTTGTATTTTTGCAAAAAATAGTTTTTTATAAAAACAAATATTAAATGAAAGATAATCAAAATCATATGCCCGAGTGGCGGAACTGGTAGACGCGTTGGTCTCAAAAACCAATGGGCTTTTGCTCTTGCCGGTTCGATTCCGGCCTCGGGTACTAAATTTTAAGAAAAGTAATTTTAAAAAATAATTTTAAAATATTTTTTAAAACAAGAAAATTATGAAAAAAGCATATGTATTTCCTGGACAAGGAGCACAATATCCTGGCATGGGAAAAGAACTTTATGATAATTATCCATTAGCTAAAGAGATGATGAATAAAGCTAATGAAATCTTAGGATTTGATATATTAAAAATAATGTTTGAGGGTACAGAGCAAGATCTAATGCAAACAAAAGTTACTCAACCAGCGATATTTATACACAGTGTTACTTTAGCTAATATTTTATCTGATAACTTCAAACCAGATATGGTTGCAGGTCATTCATTAGGAGAATTTTCAGCTTTAGTAGCAGCTAAATCAATGACATACGAAGATGGACTAAAATTAGTCTTTGCAAGAGCTATGGCTATGCAAAAAGCATGCGAAATGCATCCTAGCACTATGGCTGCAGTTATAGGACTAGACGAGTCAACTGTAGAAGAAGTTTTATCTAACATCACTGACGAAATCGTGGTACCTGCCAATTATAATACTATCGGTCAGATAGTTATTTCTGGTTCTATGAAAGGTATAGAATTAGCTATGGAAAAACTAAAAGCAGCAGGTGCTAAACGTGTGCTACCTCTCAAGGTTGGTGGAGCTTTTCATAGTCCTTTGATGGAGCCAGCTAGATTAGAATTAGAAACCGCTATTGATAAAACACCTTTCCACACACCTATCTGTCCCATTTATCAGAATGTATCAGCTCTACCATCGACAGATCCTATGCAGATAAAACAAAATCTTATTAAGCAACTCACCTCACCTGTTAGATGGACTCAAACTATTAAAAATATGATCAATGATGGAGCTAGAGAATTTATAGAAGTAGGTCCAGGAAATGTTTTGCAAGGATTAATTAAAAAAATATCTTCTGATATTAATGCCTATAGTGCTACTATTTAATAAAAAATAAAATAATTATGGATCTTAGTAAAATAATGTACATTTCAGGTAAACCAGGGTTATACAAAATCGTTGGTAATAACAAATCTTCTTTTATTGTAGAAAGTTTATTAGATGGTAAACGTTCTCCTGTTTTTCTAAATAATAAGATTAGCCCTTTGTCTGATATTGTTGTTGTTACAGTAGATGGTCAAGTGCACGTAGAGGAAGTATTTAAAAATATTTTAAAAGAATATAATGGACAAAAAATCGATATAGACACTAACAACGAAGAGCTACTGTTCGAATTTATGAATAAAATGCTCCCCAACTGGGATCGTGAGGCAGTAACTAATAAAGATATTAAAAAAATTATTCAATGGTATAATTTATTAATAGAAAATGCCATTATCACTATAGAAGACTTAAAGGAAGAATCTGAAGATCAAAAAGATGAAGCAGACAATATAACTGAAGAAGATAAAGAAAACGATTCAGAAAATGCTGATAAAGAAATAAATGAATAATAAAAAAATTCATACTCAGCTCATAGTACTTGATAACGAAGAAATAAATAGTTCACATTTTCGTTTACATTTAGATTTACCAGCTGACTGCCCCCACATTCAGCCAGGACAATTCGCAGAATTTTATGTGCCACCTACTTTACAATCTTTTTTACGTATACCACTTTCTATTCACTTTGTCTCAGAGAATGAAATTCAATTTTTAATCCAAATAAAAGGAGAAGGCACACAATATCTAAAAACATTGCAAAAAAGCAATAAAATAGATACCATACTGCCATTAGGTAAAGGTTTTACAATTCCTAAAAACAAAAAAGTCGCTTTGATAGGTGGAGGCTGTGGCATAGCACCATTATTATTTTTGAGCAATCAACTAGCTGCCAACAATAATCTGCAACATATATTCCTAGGCTTTAAAAATGATAAGCAAGCAATGCTAATAAATGATTTCAAAAAATATGGTGAGTTAATAGTATCTACTGATGATGGCTCTCTTGGAGATAAAGGAGTAATAACAGATATTTTTGAAAAAAAATTAGAAAAATTTGACTATGTTTATTCGTGTGGTCCCACAAGAATGCTAAATAAAGTTATAGAAATTTGTAAGCATAACAATTTATATTGCGAAGTTTCTCTAGAAACACTAATGGGATGCGGTATAGGAGCGTGTTTATGCTGTGCCGTCTCTACAAAGAATGGCAATCTCAGAGCTTGCATAGATGGACCTGTCTTTGATTCTAACCTTATTAATAACCTAAATTTTTAAATGAATATAACAGTTGAAATAGGTAAATTAAAATTAAAAAATCCAATATTAACAGCCAGTGGTACATTTGGCTACGGACAAGAATTCGAAGATTTCTTTGACCCATCAATATTGGGTGCCATAATTACTAAAGGAATAACACTAGAACCACGTGAAGGCAATAATTATCCCAGAATGGCTGAGACTAGCGCAGGAATGCTAAATGCTGTTGGATTGCAAAATAAAGGTGTTCATTATTTTATAAATGAGATTTTACCATCCATTGCCAAATATCAAACAAATATTATAGTAAAT
>JAHDSP010000053.1 GCA_018432645.1 Bacteroidales bacterium
AAATTAATTAATTCTGTAAATAAAAATAATTGTAATAATTTTGTAATAAAAAATGAAGCCAGTAAAGTCATTCACTCCATTAGCATTATGGGTACTACGAATAATGATACTTTTATTAGTATATTCTATTTCATTTCCTATAATTTCTCACATGAAACCAGCTTTTAATATTGTATTTATCTTTCATTTATTATTTTTGATTTCTGGAATTTTACTATTTATAGGCGGTTTTCTAAAAAAGCATACTATTACATTGATCTCTAGTATAGCTCTTGCTACATTGTCTTTTTACAAAATATTAGATATTTTTACATTAAATTTTTCATATTTATGGTTGCTATATGGCTTTAGCTTTGCTACTGCATTATTATTTTTAAGTGTTGGCAATAAAAAATAACCCAAAAAAAATTGAAACCACAAAATATATCATTAGTAAAGGACAAAGAGAGATGCATTCTCGTTGGTGTTTCATTGCCAGGACAATCTAAAGAAGAAAGCAAAGAATATATAGAGGAGCTCTCTTTTTTAGCAAAATCAGCAAATGCAGAAGTTGTGAAAGTATTTTATCAAAATCTTAGCAAAATCGATGCAAGATATTTTGTAGGCAAAGGCAAAGCATATGAAATAGCTGATTTTATTAAAACAAATGATATAGATACAGTAATTTTTGATGATGAGCTATCCCCATCACAAATTAGGAATTTAGAAAAAATATTCGATTGCAAAATAATAGATAGAACAAATCTAATATTAGATATTTTCGCAGATCATGCCAAAACTGCGGTAGCAAAAGCACAGGTAGAATTAGCCCAATATGAATATTTATTACCTAGACTTACAAGGATGTGGACACACCTTTCTAAACAACGTGGTGGCATAGGTATGCGAGGTCCTGGTGAGGAAGAAATAGAAACAGATAGACGTATAATAAGGAATAAAATAAATAAATTAAAAAAACGATTAGCTGAGATGGACACACAAAAACAAACTCAGCGAAAGCATAGACAATCTATTGTGAGAGCTACTCTAATAGGCTATACTAATGTCGGGAAATCTACTATAATGAATATATTAAGTAAATCTGATGTTTTAGTACAAGATAAACTTTTTGCTACCTTAGATACGACAACTAGAAAAGTAATGATAAAAGATGTGAGTTTTTTACTTAGTGATACAGTAGGTTTTATCAAAAAATTACCAACATTTTTGATAGAGTCTTTTAAGTCTACTTTAGCAGAAGTGAATGAAGCAGATATCTTGCTACATGTAGTAGATCTGTCATCACCACAATATGAGAAACAAATGCAAGTGGTGTATCAAATATTATCTGATATAAATGCTGCTGATAAAATTATCATTACTGTATATAATAAGATGGATCTTTTCGAGCAAAACATGCTCATATCTAATCCGCAATTTGATTTGCAAGATTATATTTCACATAATAAAAATTCATCAACATATAATTCATCTGTTTTTATTTCTGCAATAAAAAATAAAGGAATCGATGAATTGAAAGAAATAATATACAAAGAAGTTATAAAACTTCATGAAAAAAGATTTCCTGGCACAAAACCATTTTATTTATAGAAAAGAGAAATTATAGGTAGGGTAGGGTAGACTATCTCAAATAATATTCAGTTCATTAATAATATTTTGAGCATTCAGATATTTATCTAAATAAAACAATACAAATCTAATATCAGTAGCTATGCATCTAGTATGTTCAGTATCAAAGGTATATTGAGAAGAAGTCGCTTCCCAATTAATATCAAATACAATACCTATTACTTCGCCATTAGCATTTATTACAGGTGCTCCTGAGCAACCACCTATCACATCAAGATCACTAATAAAACAAAGTGGTACTTTACCATTTACTGTATAAGTACCAAAATCTTTATTATTGTAAAGTTGTTTTAGTTTAGGATCAA
>JAHDSP010000124.1 GCA_018432645.1 Bacteroidales bacterium
ACAGGTATTGGCATTGCCCCAGATGATTTATCCAAAATATTTGATGAGTTTTATAGAAGTGCAGAAGCTAAATCTAGACGCCTCTCTGGCACAGGACTAGGGTTGTCAATAGTTAAAAGGATGATAGAGCTGTATAATGGTACTATAGATGTAGCAAGTAAATTAAATGAGTTTACAGAATTTACTATAATTTTACCAAAAAATAATAACTCTAATCAATCAATTAATTAATATTTAAAATCTATTTCTATGGTATTACCAGAAAAAACAATAGAACGTTTAAGCAAATATAGAAGGGTTTTAATAACTTTAAATTATGACCAGAAAGGCTACATTTATTCACATGAGCTGGCTAATTTGATTCATATTACGCCAGAACAAGTTAGACGAGATATGATGCTGATAGGTTATAATGGAACCCTCAGACGTGGCTATGAAGTTAATAAATTGATAGAAAAAATTAATTCAATAATTGATGGAAATACAGTACAGAATGTAGCCCTGGTAGGTATTGGTAATCTAGGTAGAGCTATGCTAAACTATTTAAAAGATAAAAATAGATATCTCAAAATTATAGCTTGCTTTGATAATGATCAGAATAAAATCGACAAAATGTGCTGTGGTGTTCCTTGCTACTCCATTAATGATGCTGGTAAGCTTATAAAAGAATTAAATATTAATATTGCTGTATTAACTGTGCCAACAACTGTAGCAATAGAGGTTTCTGAAATATTGATAAAATCTGGCATTAAAGGAATTCTTAATTTTACTACAATACCACTAAAAGTCCCTTCTAATATTTATCTCGAAGAATATGACATGATAACCTCTTTAGAAAAAGTAGCATATTTCACTCAATTTAATAAATAAAACTGTTAATATTTTAATTTAAAAAATGGAAATACATTATAGCTTTGATGAAAATTATAAAATATTAAACCCAGTAGTAACTATCGGTACTTTCGATGGAGTGCATGCCGGACATAGAGCTATTCTCAAGCGTTTAAAGGTATTAAGTGAAAAAGTTAATGGTGAGGCTGCTCTTATTACATTCTATCCACATCCACGCAAAGTGCTTTATCCTGATACTTTAGGTAAAAATCTAAAAATGATTTGTACTCAAAATGAAAAAATTCATTTATTACATGAGACTAAATTAGACCATTTGTTTATAATTCACTTTACATATGAGTTTTCTAAAGTTTCAGCAGAGCAATTTGTTAGAAATTTTTTGGTAAATAAATTGCATGCTAAAGTCATTGTAGTTGGCTTCAATCATCATTTTGGCGATGATAAACAAGGAGATTATCAATATTTATACGAGATGAAAGATTATTTTGGTTTCATGGTAGAGGAAATACCACAACAAGAAATAGATCAAGAGACAGTTTCATCTACAAGAATTAGACAGACACTCAACCAGGGATTAATTCAAAAAGCTAATGCTTATTTGCAATCTCATTTTCCTTTTTTTGGTAAAGTTTTAAATATAGAAAAATTTGATAAAGAATTAACTAGAATAGTTGTACAAACTGATGAAGTCGAGAAAATTATCCCCCCTACTGGCATCTATGCTGGTGCTTTCCAATATCAGTTACAAAAATTCAAATGTTTAATCATAATTTATGACCGTCAATTTGAATATTTACCCCAGATAGAAGTATTTTTTCAAGATGATTGTAAAATAAATGTAGGAGAAGATATTAAAGTTTATTTTGCCAAAGAACTGAAATTAGATGATGCATTAGGAAACATTAAAGTAGCATTAGAAGAGCATCTAGAAGTAATAAATCAATTAATATATTGATATTGTTTAACTAATAAAATGTGCTAAAATTTTTGTTATAATTGAATAAACACTAAATTAATTCTTAAATTCTTAACACTAATATAACTGCATTTTGGAAAAATTTGTTAACAAATTTGTACGGTAAATTCATCAATTGCTCGACTAAAATAAATGTTTTTAACAAATCATTTCTCGAGTGAAAATTTTCTTTGATTATTTATTAGCAAAGCTGGTAAAGGAAGAATTTAATCAGAAATATTCTAAAACAAATTACTAATTAAATAAAAATAATCTGAGTGCCTTGGCCGCCACATTTAGCATAAAATTCGCCTACTGTTAACACGTCTTTTACTTCATCAATAAGGTCTTCTCTTTTAACGCCAAACATATCCATAGCTAGTTTGCAAGCATATATTTCGCCGCCACCTGCATTTATATATTCGATAAATTCTGGTACAGTAGGAATATCTAATTTATTCATTGTATGTTTCATCATAGCAGTAGTGAGGTCTTCCATACCAGGTAAAATGCCAAGTAATGTGGGGAATGGGATATTACCAGGTAAACGTAATGCTGGATTACCTACTACAGGAGTGTGGATTTTTTTGTTAAATTTTTTATTAATAGCATCTAATCCAAAAAAAGTAAAAAATAATTTTACTTCTATGCCTTCTAATAATGCACCATTAGCTAAAACTAAAGCGGGGTAAACTGTTTCTAATGAACCTTTAGAACAAATAATACATACTTTTTTTAAGGGGAATTCTTCTTTTTCCATATTTTATAAATTTTATTAATTATTATACACAAGAAGCGGGTTTTTGCACACCTGCTATTTTGCAAGCTAATTTCAGTGGAGTACCTGGGAATAATTCATATAACTCTTTCACTGTAATAATTCCAGACTTACTAATAGAACGCATAGACAGAGTTTCGTTGTTGAGTACTTTATCTCTTATAAAGTTAATGACATCTATGTGCTTTTGAGTAAGAGATAATCCCTCTTCTTTTGCTATTTCATGAGCTATTTCCATTGTCCATTCATTAGGATCTAATAAATAGCCTTCTTCATTTACATTTACAGTTTTGCCTGCTATTACTTTTGTTGCCATATTTTTTTATTGTTTTTTATTTATTTCTTGTAAAATTCTAATCAAGTAACTTAAACTACTTTTCACCTCTTTATTATTTAATGTTTTCATTAATTTAAACATAGAGATATTATCTAATTTTTCATCTGGTTTCACTGTAGTGATAGCAGATGAAATTTTTGCTAAAGAGTTTAATAAATCTGGATTAGTAAGATTAGTTGTAATAGTTTTTAAAGATTCAATTGTACCATTTTTTTCTAACTTATCTAGCTCATATGTAAGATCTATAATCATTTCGCGAGCTATTGGAGTAGCGTCTTTCACTAAGTCTACCATACTTTCGAGCATAGATATCAAAGTATTAAAAGTCTGAATATTTTTAAGTAATTTGAAAATAAGGATTTTAACTTCATCCATATCAACTTCTACACCATTATTATCCAACTCTACAGCACTAGTTTTGAAAAGATCTATGCCTACCTTGTATGCATCATCAATGAAATCATCTATAGCTTGATTCTTTTTATTTTGAGCTATAATATATTCTAGTAAAGTATCT
>JAHDSP010000480.1 GCA_018432645.1 Bacteroidales bacterium
GTGAACACCTGCTTTAGTAACATACTCACATTTACATCTCGGACAAATGGGAGCAGTTGATAGAATCTTTATTCTCTGATAATCTAATGCTGTTAATCTATTCTCATTCATGAATTCATAAAGATTGTCTAAAAATTCACGCTTGCCTTCTTTGGTCAGAGCTAGCATTTCTTCTATTACCTCGGCTGTATATTCCATAAAATTATGTTTTTTGCAAAATTAATAAATTTTTATAATACTTAATTTTAAACATAAATTTTATGTTTAAAGAGGATTAGAAAAAATAATATTTTTTCTAATCCTTTACTATTAATTCTTATTTCCCTCTCTAATCAACAACATCCCTGGCATCTATCATCTTTCACCTCTCATAATTATTTAATCGGTTTTAAATAATTATATCTTTTAAGTTTCCACTTATTTAATCTATATTGAAAAGAAATTTTTAAAACACCTAATCCATATTTTACACTTCTTTGAAAAGATATACTAGAAGCTTCTGTGAAATATTTCGTAGGACAACTAATCTCGGCTATCCTATATCCAGCATTAAATATTTGAGCAATGATTTGATTATCAAAAATAAAATCATCACTATTAGCTTTATAATTGATGGTTTCTAGTACTTCTCTTGTATATGCTCTATAACCAGTATGATATTCTGTGAGTTTTTCGCCAAGCATAATATTTTCTATAAAAGTCAATATTCGATTAGCAATATATTTATACATTGGCATACCACCTTTTAGAGCATCTCTGCCTAGGATGCGTGAGCCAAATATTACTGGATATAATCCATTAGCTAAGACATATGCCATTGGCTCAATTAGCAGTGGAGTATATTGATAATCGGGATGAACCATTATTATAATGTCGCCACCTAAAGATAAAGCTGTATCATAACATGTTTTTTGATTACCACCGTATCCTTTATTTTTTTCATGTCTTATTATATGTTTTATACCTAATTGTTTTGCAACTTCTATTGTATTATCATTGCTACAATCATCTACTATTACTATATCATCTACTATATCATGTGGTATTTCATTATGTGTTTGTATTAGCGTTTTTTCAGCGTTATATGCTGGCATAACGACTATTATTTTTTTATTTTTTACCATAAATTAATAAAAATTTGAAAAGTAAAATTAAAAAATTTTTTAATTAGCATCAAATGGATTATTAGCAATAGAAAAATCTGGAACAAATTCATTTACAGCTTCTAAATCTTGAATCCATCCACGATAGAACCCTAACTCTTCTAAGTGGTTAATTACTTTAGCATATTCTGTTTCTGTAAGAGAATGTTGTAATTCTAGTGGAAGATCTAAATTTTTTATAGGAGTGTATTGTGCCATTAATGATATCCAAATATTTGTGCCAAAATTATCAGATAATAAATCAAGTACCTTTAGTGAATTCTCAATGTTGCCTGGTAGGACTAAATGTCTTATAATTACTCCAGAAACAGCGAGTTTATTTTCATCTGTTATTAAATTTGTTCCTTTTTGATATATCATTTCTTTTATGGCATTCAGAGCATATTGTGGGTAATTTTTGGCATGAGAATATTTTTTTGCTATTTCTGGTAATGCATATTTGAAATCTGGGAGATAAACATCTATATAATTTTTTAAGATTCTAATCATAGCTGCTTTATCATATCCAGAACTATTATAAACAAATTTTAATTCTGGTCTCCATAATCTCAATTTTTTTGTTATCTCTGGCAGATATATAGCATAATGAGTTGGTGTCACCCAACCAATATGATAAACCTCTGGTGGCAATAGATGCTTAATTTCATCTACTAGTTGATCTACAGAGTATTTTTTCGAATATTGATTGTTTATGCTAATCTGATAATTTTGACAATAGGCACAACGAAGATTACAATTAGAAAAAAATACATTCAAAATGCCATATTCGCCACTTATAACTGGTTCTTCTCCTTTATGAATGACAATAGATGATATTTCTATTTCATCAGATGCTGAGCAGGTGCCACTTCTATCATATCTATTAGCATTACATTGTCTAGGGCAGATATTACAATTAATAAAATATTTATTATCGTAAAACATCTACAAATTCTTTATTAAAAATAGCCCAAAATAAAGGAGAATACCCTATCAAATCATCTCCTTGTATTACTTTTAACCCAGGATTAACTCCAATTACATATTTATTTATTGAAAGATTGGTAGTATCCCAGTACCATTGTTCCATAAATTTAATTCTTCCTATTTCATTAATGGAGACAGGAATATTAATCTCTTTATTAGTGCTATCTTCTATACCTCTAGTGTAGAACAATTCTAAAATTTTCTCTTTAGGTATCAAATTATAAAAATAATCTAATACTGTAATTTTATTATTTTTAACAATATTAAATAAATCAGTAAAATATTTTTGTTTATCGCTTAGTGATATTTGATGATAATATGGAGAGGGATTTTCTACAAGAGGTATGACACATACATCATAGATCACCATAGGTTTATCAAAATCTATTTTGCATTTTTTAGTTGCTGCATTCAATTCTATACTAAAAATTTCTTTACTGTTTATAGGCATCATGAATGAATCTTTAATGACTTTTAAGAAAGAAATCTTTTTTACAGTTTTATATATTTGTCCAGTTTTTTTATTATATTCCCAAGATTCATCAAATCTAATATCGTCCCATAAATTTAAAATAAATTTTTCTAAATTATTACTTTGGGTATATGAAAAAGACGAATCTAAAAGTGCTAATTGATTATTTATTTGCTCAAGAGAAATAATATTACCTGTGCTATCAGTTACTTTATTTAGTTTTATTGCTTTATGTATAAAATCTAATACTTGTTGTCTATCTTTATAGCCTAAATGATTCACAAAAGGCATATCATATTCTACAGGAAGAATATAGGCGTCATATATAATTTCAGGTGTTAAAACCTCAATATTTTTATTTTTACATGAAATAAATAATGTAAATATTAATGTGAAAATGACAATATATGATAATTTTAATTTTTTCATAACAATTATTTTTTAATATAATTTTAATCACATACTATGAATTTTAGAAACAGTGCCGACAATATCAGCCTGCTCATCATCTTCAGTATTAGTTTGCAAAGTATCCATATCTTCCTGCATGCCACTACCTATCACTAAATCTACAACACTACCTTTTTTGAGAAGAGTACCCCAGGGGATTTCTCTCCCATTTTGTTTAACGGCAATTACAGTTTGTCCTATGCTAGGTACTTCTTCTATTTTACCAATTTGAAAACCATAAGCTTGCAATTGCAAAGTAGCAGCTCGCAAAGTAATATCTGTCAAGTCTGGTAAAGGTACTTTCTCATAAGATTTACTTACTACAGTTACATAAACCTTTCTGCCGGGCTTAACTTTTATCCCTGGCTCTGGATATTGATTTACAATAGTCAGCGGTGGCAAATCTTCATTAAAGACGCTATCTATTACTATGATATCTACTGTTTTGTCTTGTATATCCTCTAAAGATTTGTTAGTATAATCTGCTAGTTCTATTTCTTTACCATGCCTTGTATAAATATTTAAAAAAATTTTAACAAGGAAAATAAAAACAATAAATGTGACAAGCATTAACCCAATGTGTCCCCAAAATGTTTTTGTCTTTAAATATTGCCAATTAGACATTTAATAAAATATTTGAAATATGCAAAATTAATTGATTTTTTTTAAAGTTATGCAATCAATTATCATAAAAATGTTTATATAGCTAAACATAGAATGCTTTATGTATGAATATTCCAAAAGAAATAAATTATTCATAATTTTGTAAAAAAATGATACCGTTTTCGCCTCCTAGAATAGATGATAAAAATATAGAAGCTGTTGTAGAAGTCCTGAGGTCTGGATGGATAACCACTGGTCCTAAGGTTCAAATTTTTGAACAATTATTAGCTGAATATTTTAATAATGGACCTGTTTTATGTGTAAACTCTGCAACAGCAGGATTGGAATTGGCACTTAGATGGTTTGGAGTGGGCGAAGGTGATGAAGTAATAGTACCAGCTATCACATATGCTGCTACTGCTAATGTAGTACTACATTGTGGAGCTAAACCAATTTTTGCTGATATCTCATCTGCTGATTTTAATATTGATATTAATAAAATTAAACCATTAATTAATAATAAAACAAAGGTAATTATACCCGTGGATATTGCTGGATTGCCATGTGACTATTCTAAACTTATGGATTTAATTGTAGAAATGCAATATTTGTTTACTCCATCAAATGATAAACAAAGTCAAATAGGTAGAATATTATTACTATCAGATGCTGCACATAGTTTAGGAGCTATTTATAAGAATAAAAAGACGGGCAATTGGGGAGATTTAGCTGTGTTTAGTTTTCATGCTGTCAAAAATCTCACTACTGCTGAGGGTGGTGCTATAGTAATTAATTTACCAAACAATTTCGACAGAGATGCTATCTGTAAAGAGTTAAAAATTAAAGCTTTGCATGGACAAACTAAAGATGCTTTGTCTAAATTTCAAATGGGAAATTGGGAATATGATATCATCGAAGCAGGTTATAAGTTTAATATGACAGACATTCAAGCAGCTATCGGCATCGTAGAAATACAAAGATATGATAATGATATGCTAGTAAAAAGGCAAACTATTTTTGAGAAATACAATGATGCTTTTGCCAGTGATAGTAAATATATTTGCCCAATATATGAAGATAGCATACGTAAATCTTCTTTTCATGTATATCAATTAAGAATAAAAGATTGCAATGAGCAGATGCGAAATGAAATTATAAAATCTATTGCCGAGAAGCAAGTAACTACTAATGTACATTTCAAACCTTTGCCAATGATGACTTTATATAAAAAATTAGGATACAATATTGCTGATTATCCGGTAGCATATAACGAATATGCACATGAGATCTCGCTGCCTGTATATTATGATTTATCTGATGAAATGCAAGACCAAGTAATAAATGCAGTCAAATTATCTGTACATGAAATATGCAATTATTAAAAGAGTTTTAGATTTTTTCTTTTCAATAGTATTTTTAATTATTTTAATGCCTTTTTTTATTATTATAGCATTATTGATAATAATCGATGATGGATTCCCAATAATGTACAGACAAACAAGGGTAGGTAAAAATGGTAATTTTTTTAAAATTTTAAAATTCAGAACAATGAAAAAAAATGCTGATGCCTTAAGTAAGATAACCATTGGCGACAAAGATCCTCGTATTACAAAAATTGGATATGTTTTGAGAAAATATAAAATTGATGAATTACCACAACTTTGGAATATTTTAAAAGGTGAAATGAGTTTCATAGGTCCTAGACCAGAAGTGCCAGAATATGTGGCATTGTATAATACTAAGCAGAGAGATGTTCTAAAAGTACGTCCAGGATTATCTGATTATGCTTCTTTAGATTATATTAATGAAAACGAAATATTATCTAAGTATTCAACCCCTGAGGAAGCATATATCAATATTGTTATGCCTCAAAAACTGCAATTAAGTTTAAAATATATACACGACATGTCTCTAAAAACAGATTTTAATATTACTATTAAAACTATTGCTAAAATCATTAAAAATAATTGAA
>JAHDSP010000479.1 GCA_018432645.1 Bacteroidales bacterium
AGGATTTGGCGTGGACCCAAGGCAGCAATAATCTGGACCACTTTCACCAGTTCCGCTATTAACTCCAGCAGGGAAATTATAAGTAGTGCCAGTACAAAATGGATCAGCAGTAGCACAGGTAGCACCACCACTACCACCTCCTCCTCCGCTAGCACTCCATTTTAATGTCATACATGTTGACTGATTTTGACAATTGTATTTACTCAATAAAAGTGTAACTGTACCAGTGAAATTAGCTGTCCATGTGATAGAAGATTGCAAACCGCATGCATCATCATTATATGCTAAAACGGTTCCACTACCACAAGTATTACCTTGAAATAAAGTTAGCTGGGTATCAAAATCTGTATCACCACAAGTTTCCCATGTATAGGTGACTCCTGAAGTTACATTATAACTAGAATATTCTCCACCATACACGCATGTACTAACAGTTATAGTTTGTCCTGGACTAATTGATTGCGTAGAAGTTGGATAATTACTATTACAATTATAGCATTGAGAAAATACTTTAATTTGAATAATCAAAATAAAAATCAACAAAGTAAAAATTTTTTTCATGTATAATATTTTAAAATTTTATAAACAATTTTTTCTTTAAGCAAATTTACTATATTTTTTTTAATTATCTCTATTTTTTATATAACTAAGCTATAATATATATTATTTTAGTCAAATGACATATTTATTAATATTAATTTTTAAAAATTAAATTCAATAGTAAAATTTAATATATCTTATTAATGAATAACATTAATAATACCTCTATAAATTTTATCTTTCATATTTAAAGTTGTAAATTTTATTATAAAGATATAACTATTAGGATTTATTTCTCTATCATTTTTGTCAGCAATATTACCATCCCAAGGCTTATTAATATCAGTAGTATGGAACATTAATTTACCCGTTTTGCTAAAGATAAAGATTTCATAACTTTCTGTATCTATCCCCTGTATAAATGGAGTAAAATAATCATTTAGATTATCTCTATTTGGTGTAAAGGCATTAGGTATAAATATTTGAAAATTTTCAATAACAACGATTGAATCTTCATATACAGAAGTGCAATTGTATTGATCTGTAGCATACAAAGTAATTACAAAAGTGCCATCATTTATATATCTATGAGTTGGATTAGCTTCTTCGCTATAAGTGCCATCACCAAAATCGTATAAATAATTTGTAGCTCCTATAGTATAATTATAAAATTCAATAGGTTCACCATCCATATACCAAGTATAAACACTTGGAGTAAATCTAGCATTAGGTCCAGACCAATAAGGAACATCGATACTAGCTTCTTGAGTACATAAATCATCTGTTATAGTTACGAAATAAGTACCACTTTGCAAATTATATAATTCATTAGTATCTAAAGTAGAGTTATGACTCCAATGATAAGAAATAGGAAGTAAGTTATCAGTAACATTTATAATAATTGCACCATCTCGATTGCCACAATGTTCTGGAAAAGATTGTGTTGTAAAATTAAAAGGTGGCTTAGTTTCTATTAATGTTTGCCCAATAGTCATACAACCATTAGCATCGGTTACAGTTACAAAATAAACTCCTCCACTTAGTTCTGTAATAGTTTGTGTAGTTGCTGGAGGAATAGTATTCCATAAATATTGATATGGTGGAGTACCAGTCAAATTAGTGATTTCTGCTAATCCATTATTTGAATTACAATAAGCTGGTTGAGTATTTATGTCAAAGTTAGGAAGAGGATTTACAGTAATAGTAACAGTGGCAGACGAGCTACAATTTGTTCCAAGGAAACCTGTTACAGTATATGTAGTAGTTTGATTAGGTATAATAATTAAATTTGCACTATTGATCCCATTACTCCAATGATAATTATCTGCACCAGTTACGTGTAGATATGCTGTATCACCAATGCATATTGCAGTATCATTAACAATAAGTTGTGGATTGGTCAGTACTGTTACAATAGCAGTTGTACTATTAGTGCAACTATGATTATCTGTCCCTGTAACAGAATATGAGGTAGTAGTTATTGGATTTACTTGAATAGTATTAGTATTTTGTCCATTGCTCCAGCTGTAATTTGTAGCGCCTTGTGCAGATAAAATAGCTGTATCTCCTAAACATATAGTTTGATTATCTACAGTGATAGTAGGCAAGGAATAAATATTTATAGTAATTGAATTTGAATCTGTACAACCATCAAGACTAGTACCAGTAACGCTAAAAGTAGTTTGTTGATTAATAATTGGATTGATAGTTTGGGTATTTTGTCCATTTGACCACAGATAAGTATTAGCTCCGTTAGCGGTAATATTGACTGAAGAACCTTCACATACTGTAGAAGGATTGGCTATAATTGTAATATTGGGTAAAGGATTTACTACAATAGTAGCTGTAGCACTGGCAGTACATCCTAAAGAACTAGTACCTGTAACTGTATAAATTGTTGTTGTAGTAGGATTTAAATTTAATGAAAATTGATTGCTACCATTATCCCATTGATAGCCCATGGCGTCGCCAGTTACTGAAATTGTGCCAGTTTCACCATTACAAATTGTATCATTAGTAGTAGAAATAGTTGGACTACTTGCTATTAAAATATATATAGATAAAGTAGAATAACATCCATTGGGTGCTGTGCCTGTAACTTGAAAAAGTGAAGAAGTATCAACAGAAATTATTATTTGATTTGTATTATCACCAGTATTCCAATTGTAATTTGTTCCTGGAATATCAGAACTAACAGTTATAGTATCAATACCGCCAATATCACAAAAAACAGTTGTAGTAGCTGAATATGATAGATTAGGTTTAGGCAAAACTGTTATCGTTACTGTCGCAGAAGCTGTTTCACTAGCAGGAGAGGTTCCTGTAAGTGTATAAGTAGTTGTAAGTGTAGGAGAAACATTAATAGAATTAGTAGTACTGTCATTTGACCAAAAATATGTAGTGCCAGGAATATTACTGTTTGCATTCAAACTAATAATATCGCCATTACAAATAGATGTGTCACTCGGTGAAATGCTAACTACCAATTGTCCATAAATAAAACTTATGTTAGTTAAAAATAAATAAAATAAGATTAAATAATTCTTCATTTATTAATAATTAAATCATTTTACAACTGTAATTGACCCTTTATATACTTTATTGGGATTGTTTGGTCCATTTCCAGTAAATAAAACATAATAATATGTACCACCTGGCTGGTCTTTAGCATCCCAAGTATTATCATAACCATTAGCTTCATAAACAGTATTTCCCCATCTATTTAAAATAGTAAGTACAGAAGAAGGATATTTATCAATATTTTCAATATAAAATACATCATTTATGCCATCACTATTAGGAGTAATTACATTAGGAATTTTTAATATATCATCTAATAAGATTACATCATAAAAACTAGTATCTGAGCATCCCCATCCATTAAATGCAACTAGCATGACAGTGTATTCACCTTCATTCATATATGAATGAGATGCATAGTCAATATTTGTCGTTGTGGAATCTCCAAAATCCCATAATATATGAGTATCTCCACTACTTTCATTATAACATTGAATAGTGTATGTAGGATCATTACTTGCATATACTATCGTTGGATAGACATATCCATCAGCAATTGGTCTAGGATAAACTGTTATTAAATCTTCATAATGAGCTGTAGTATCACAGCCGAATTCATTGGTTACAGTAAGCCAAACATCTATATTCCCTGAGGTATTAAATTTATGTAAAGGATTATAAATAGTATCACCGAAGCTCCATAAATATTGATTAGTAGGAAAATATTCATAATTAGTTTCAACAAATTGTACATATAATGGTTGACAACCAATGGTAGGTTCTGCCATAATATTCACAGGTGGTAAGTCATGAAGTTCAATTAGAGAAATACTACCATTAACTGAGCAACTATAATTATCATAGACTATAATAGTATAAGTACCTTTGGGTAAACTGTCGAAAATATTTGAAGTAGAATTAATATTATTAGGCAAGAGTGTAAAATTATAAGGTGGAGTACCACCAGTTGCGTTTATCATTATTATACCCGTAGAATCATGCTCACACCAAATATCAACTTTATCTAAATCTATATCTATTGGTGGATTACTAACAACATTTACGCTATCACTCACACTGCAGCCGCCTTCATCTGTTATTGTAACACTATAAGTCCCTACCCCTACCATTATTGAATCAATAGGAATATTTGTAATAGTATCTCGATTTGTAGACCAATGAAAATTATATGGAGGCATACCATTATTCCCCCATGCTATTATCACTCCATTTGTCATGCCTTGGCATAAAACTGTATCCCCCACAATATTCATATTTAATGATGGTGCAGAAGTCATTAATTCTGGTGGGAATATAGAATCATGAAATCCTGCTATTTCCCATGTATCATCCATCCATGTCAAAGCAAAATCAGTAATATGCAAAGTATCATCTAGAAATGGACCAAAATGAAAACTAAAATGAGCTTTATTAGCTGATAAATCTTGTCTTTGATTAGTAAAACATACTTCATTATCTTTATCTAAATCTACACATAAAGGTGGTAAATCATTTATTGCTTGCTTGATTAAATTTAAATCAATATTAAGAGTAAAATCTAAACCAGTTATACCAAAATTAAGAACTATACTATCCCATACATGATTATTGAATTCATTTTCCATAAAATGTAATATTGGGCCAGTAGATAAACTATCCAATCCGAAACAAGGCCATAAAATATTCAGATTATTACCAACTTTGAAAGTAATAGTATCATTTATGCCATTTTGAATAATGTTATTATTAGTATCAACTTCTTCATATTGAACAGGTGTTGGAAAATGAAAAGTAGTATATAAAGTAGGGCAAAAAGTTAAATCTTGATGTAAATAATGATTAGTAAATAAGCTTGCTTGATCTATTAAGGTATAATCTAAACTAATATTAATATTAGCATCATTAACAATTTGAATAGTACCGCTTAAAATATCAATAAAATCATTTATAGCATCGGCAGTGGACCCTCCTATTACTTCTCCCATAAATTGGATAAATTGTATTATATCTAATCCTAGAGTCATATAATAATCTTGTCCTTTAGCTATTAAGCATTTATTAGGTAATATGTAATCATTGTATGAAGCAATATATGGTATATCAGCCCATAGAGATAGACCTGTTCCACCTATATCATTAATAATAAGTGGAATAACTGGACTTTGACATATATCAGGATAATCATTTACAATACATGGATAAGTGGCAATACCAGTATAAGTATTTAGCTCAATTAATGTTAATGAATCATAGGGTACACCAACATTAAAAATATTTATTGGTGTACAACCTCCAACACATAACTGGCCACTTAAATCTATGTTTGCTCCAAATGAAAAATTCATCCCTATAATTCCTTCTTCAGGGAAATGAGGATTTAGATAAGCACTTGGCAAAACAGTATAATCGGAGTTTACAGTAGCCCATTGACCTGGAATGATTGTACCATAATCAGGAAATGTGAGAGTAATATCAACTGGATAATTAATATCTACCCATCCATTATTAAACCCACTAGCATAATATGTTAGAGCCATAGATAAATAAGCATTTAAATCAAATTCTGCTCCCCACTCTCCTAAAATTCCTAGATCTTCAATGTAGCCAAAAGTTTGGTTTTCGCTAAACGTATAATTGAAAATATCTTGGTGTATATTCAAACTCCAAGAACTACCATTAGGCCCCCACATATATTGATGATTCAAAGTCCAATCGATAGGGTGATGTACTGTATATGTTTGACAAAAAATATTTATTGGTAAAATAAATAATAAAATATATATATTTCTCATCTAAAAATTTTTTTAATTTTTAATTTCTAAAGTTTTAAATGATTCAGCTAAATGTGTGAAAAAGATTTCATCTATTTCATTGGGATATGCTGCGGTTAATATTACTATATGTGAGTCATCGCCTGTAAAATATGTTGTTCTAATAATATTTATTTTTTTATCACCTTCATTTATCAAAATATATCCTTTTAATAATATTCCACTTTTACTATCTATATGATAATTATTTTCAATTAATAATGGAATGATATTATTTTTTTTAAAAAAATTATTCGTATCAAAATTTTTCTTAAAATTTTCAAAATTTTTATTAGAAAGAATCTTTATTTGAATATTAATAAATCCTAATGAATCTTGATAATTATAAATGTCATTGGTTGTAGAATTATATATATATTCAATTCCTTCTGGTGGATTATAATTAATAGTTTGACTAAATAAAATTTGAGAAAAAATTAATAGAATGCTAATTAATAAAATTTTACTTTTCATTTTATTTTTATTTATTGCAAATTTAAAATAATTTTTTAAATAAATGAATATTTTTATAAAAAAAATTTCATTGTTTAGATAAATTAAAATTATTTAAAAATGAAATGATTAAGAATAGAATTATATCTAGAGTAATTATAAAAATTAAAAGATGAAGAGAAATATAAAATGGGAGAATATGAATAGAAAAAAATAATTTTTATGTTAGGTTTTCTATTGGTTTATTTCTAAGTTTGATGTATTCATACCATGCTCGCCTATCCGACGCCGCTAAATTCAACATCCTCCCCACATCCTCTATTAATTTATTCAGTAAATACTTGTGCTTCACTATATACCACATTATGTAACTCTGCAAATATTTAGTAGCTACTCCTCTGAACTTCTTATCTATCCACTTCGCAAATCTTACTGTATGCTGTCTCACTGTATTTATGTTGTATGTATCATTCTGATCTTTCACTAGTTCTCGTTTTACTGCCTTACTCTTTAAATTCTTTGACCTAAATTTCTTAAATTCTTTCTTATCTTCTCCCAATATCGTGCTACTTGTAGATACTTTATTCCTTAATATTTTTTCTATTTTCACCTTCTTTATTTTATCAAAGCAAATTAAGTTGAATAGCATATTTCCACTTCTGTCTTTCATCGCCAGCACTGCTACATTGTGCTGTTTCTTC
>JAHDSP010000416.1 GCA_018432645.1 Bacteroidales bacterium
ATTTACATCTTTTTTTTGTAAATTTGCATATTTAAGTGAAGTATGAATTACTGGAATAATATTTTGTGCATGAGCTCTGGATGCCAGCTCTGGGACTACTCCACCATAGGAAGCATGTACTCCCTGGGTAGCAGTTACATTACTGATAAGTATGTCGTCTCGCAAAATAGCTACAGATGTCTCATCACAGCTACTCTCTATCCCCATTATTATTAAAGTCATAACTATGTCTTTACACAAAGGTAAAAAAATTTTTAGAACTATAATTTTAATTTTAATATGGCTAATATTTGCTGTACCTGCTTTACTTTTGGTAACTATAAAAGCTCCAATTACTCAGAATTATTTTATTAGCATTTTCGAAAATTGGTGGCAAGATAATTTACATGCAAAGTTCGAAATTGGTCAAATTAAATTTAATACTTTTACTAATATAGAACTCTTAAATGTATACATGTATGACCAGCGAGACAGTATATTATTCGGATTGCCGTATGTTAAAGTAAAAATTAAAAATATTAATCCTTTTAGTAAGCCTTTTAGTATGGACTTCAAAGATGCTATCATAGAGCAACCATATATGAATATGAGAACTTATAAAGGTGATAGCGTTTTAAACATTAATTTTATTTCTCAATATTTTGCTAGAGATACAATTAAAGAAAAATCTACTCCTAAAATTTCTATTGGAGATTTAAAAATTATTGATGGAACCATCAAATATATTGATGATAATTTCCCAGCTTATGATAGTACTTTTAATTATAAAGCTATGGACTTCACGGATGTAAACCTTTGGATTACTGATTTTAAAATGACTGATAATATTAATATAAATGTAAAGATACATGAGCTATCTACTAAGGAAAAATATGGTATGCAGCTCAAACATTTAGACGGTGATTTTACTATTAATAATAATTATTTCTCGATGAATAATACTCATTTAGTTACTTCTAATTCTCTATTAAATGCAGATATTATTTTTAAGTACAATTCTTTCAATGCTTTTAATTCTTTCGTAGACTCTGTAGAGATGAATATGTATTTCAGACCATCTAATTTATCTTTCGTAGATATTAGTTTTTTTGCTCCAGATGTTCGTGGTGTGTATGTACCAGTCAGATTGAATGGTTCATTGAATGGAAGTGTTAATGATTTACGTTCAGATAATTTGAAACTTATTTTAGGTAAATCTTCAGAAATGGACGTAGATTTTTGGATGAAAAATGTGGTAGATTTTACTAATATGCAATACAACCTAGCTATTCAAGGTAAAAACATTACCAATGAAGATATAAGTGCGATTACTATTAAAGGCGAAAGTATTTTACCTACTAATATTCATATACCTTTTATTAGCACTCTCTCTATAAATGCAAATGGTGTAGGTATGGCTGATATTATTGATTTTGAAATGTCTCTAGACAATTCAAATGAGAATATTTATGTTACAATTAATGGCCAAAATGGCTCTTATTCTGGAAAATCTAATTTTACAAATTTTAATTTTGCTGAATTAAATATTCCTGGAAATCCGCTACAACACTTAGATGGTAATTTAGATTTTGATATTAATTATTTAAATGTCAATAATTTTAATTTATCTACTTTATCAGCTCAAGCAAATTTGGATATTAATAAAATTGTAATCTCTGGTATAGAATTATCACAAATAAAAGGTACTGTTGATAAAATTGATTCTAATTATCACACAGAAATTCATTCTTTAGATCCTAACATGAGCTTAGATTTAATAGCTAATGCACAATATGGTAAAATATTAAGCTCTATTATAGTAGATATGAATGCAGAAAATGTAAATATGAATAATCTGCATGCTGCCAGAAATGAAAATCAATCTAATATATCAGCTAAAATTAATGCAAATATTAATGGGAACAATGTAAATAATATACTCGGCGTTGTATCTATTAAAGATCTTCATTATTATGAAGGTAATAGTTCTGGAAGTATGGATTCATTATTATTAACAATTCAAAATATTAATGATATTGAAAAAAATATAAATATTAAATCAGATCTTTTAGAGTTTGATTTGATAGGTCAAATAAATTTTGCTACTATTGATGAGGCCATAAAAGACTTTGTCAATGCGTATTTTCCACAACTATACAATGATAGCACATCTCCATCAATCGAAGCAAATCAAAATTTCAATTTTTCACTACTGATAAAACCTAAAATTCAGCAATTTGTCAATATTTTTGTTAAAGAATTATCTCTGTCAGAGGTACAAGCTCGTGGTGGTTTCCAAAGTAGTACAAATGAGCTAAACTTTAATATAAATATACCTAAATTTTCATATAGTAATATAGCAACTGCTGATAGTTTAAATCTTAATTTAGAAACATTCAATAATGTATCTTATCTACAATTAGATATTAAAAACATTACAAGTAATCAAATTAATACTAACAAAATAGAATTGTTGAGTACTATTAATTATAATAAGGTAGATTTTCAAATAAAAATTCCTAATGCACAGGTGTATTATCCTATGAGCACTGATATACAAGGATTCATTGATTTCAAAGAAAAAAAT
>JAHDSP010000344.1 GCA_018432645.1 Bacteroidales bacterium
AGAAGGTGGTATAAGCTTCTCTGGTATTGTAGAAGCAGATGAACTGCTAATGAACTATTCAGAAAAAGGCAGGAAATTTAAAAGTAAAGAAGAATATCTGAGAGCTAAAAAGAAAAAACATCCCAAAGTAGCGGTATTAGTAGTAACAGACAGAGAAGGTAATTTACTTTTTAAACAAGTTGGAGAGAAAAAAGTAAAAAATGAACAATTGAGAGAAGAGCTAAGGAATAGATTATCAAAGAATAATCTGATATGTGTAAAGCCAAAGAAAGAGTTCAGAAAAGGAGTTAAGAGTTTGCAAAGTAAAAAAGTGATTGTAAACAAAAGACAAGTTAAACGAGGACTGTACAGTGTTAAGATAGTAGAGAGCAAAATAACTGATTTCAAGACGTGGTTGAGTAGATTTCACGGAGTAGCTACGAAGTACTTGCAAAGCTACCTAATGTGGTTTGTGATAATGAATAAGTATCTAAAAGAGTTGATAGATCCTGATATTGGCAGACTGCTAAACTTGTCATCGCACGACAGATGGGCGTGGGACAAGTATAGAGAGATAGTTAGTCAAAGGTATGAATAACATATTGTAAAGTATAACAAAAATTTGATACTTCACCACACCCTCTCACCCCCATATCTCATCTTCTTCTTTTATTTCTCCTCTTTACTTTCCATTTAATATCACTGGTTTTATTTATTTTTTACATTTTTATACTAATTATTCAAACAATTGAGTTTATTCTCAAAAAAATATTAAATGTTAGATTTTAGATTAAATTTTGAATTTTCATTTTGAATTTTCATTGTATTTTTGCATAAATTTATCAGTTATGAATGAAAATAAAATATTAGATGAAGGGATAACTTTTGATGATGTTTTGCTAGTGCCTGCATATAGCGAGGTTTTACCTCGAGAGGTCGATACTAGCACATATTTGACAAGAGATATAAAGCTAAATATTCCTTTACTGTCAGCTGCAATGGATACTGTTACCGAAGCTAAAATGGCTATTGCTATGGCTCAGGAAGGTGGCATTGGTGTTATACACAAAAATTTATCTATTGAGGATCAAGCTCTCGAAGTGAAAAAGGTAAAACGTGCTGAAAACGGCATGATTATAGATCCTATAACTATTTTTGCAGATAATACTGTTGGTGATGCATTGAAAATAATGTCTGAAAATCACATAGGTGGCATTCCTGTTGTTGATGCTAATCGTAAATTAATTGGTATAGTTACTAATAGAGATTTACGTTTCGAAAACAACCATTCTAAACCTATCTTTGAAGTTATGACTAAAGACAAATTAATCACTGTTAATGAATTTACCGATTTTAATACTGCTGAGGCTATCTTACAAAAATATAAAATCGAAAAATTGCCTGTTATAGATAAAAATGGAGTTCTAATAGGGTTGATCACTTATAGGGATATTATGAAACTACGTGAGAGACCTAATTCTTGTAAAGATGATTTAGGTAGATTACGTGTGGCTGCTGCTGTAGGGATAACTACCAATACATTAGAAAGAGTAGAAGCCTTGTTATCTGTTAATGCTGATGCTATCGTAGTTGATACTGCTCATGGACAATCGGCTAAGGTCTTGGAAACTATTAAAAAAATCAAATCTACTTTTAAAAATATCCAATTAATAGCTGGTAATATAGCTACTGCTGATGGTGCACAAGCGTTAGCAGATGCTGGTGCTGATTGCGTGAAAGTAGGTGTTGGACCAGGTTCTATTTGTACTACTAGGGTAATCGCGGGTGTAGGTGTCCCTCAATTATCAGCTATTATGTTTGTAGCTTCAGTTTTGAAAGATAAAGGAATTCCTATTATTGCTGATGGTGGCATTAGATATACTGGCGATATAGTTAAAGCTTTAGCCGCAGGTGCCAGCAGTGTAATGATAGGTAGTCTCTTTGCTGGTGTAGATGAGGCACCAGGTGAAACCATTATTTTAGAAGGTCGTAAATATAAAGTCTATAGAGGTATGGGAAGTATAGAAGCTATGCAGCAAGGATCCAAAGATAGATACTTTCAAGATATGGAAGAAGATATTAAAAAACTGGTCCCAGAAGGTATCGTTGGTAGAGTCCCATATAAAGGTAATCTGTCAGAAGTAGTTTACCAAATGATTGGTGGACTGAGATCGGGCATGGGCTACTGCGGCGCCAAAACTATTGAAGATCTTAGACAAGCTAAATTTATTCATATCTCTAATGCTGGCATTACCGAGTCACACCCTCATGACGTTACTATCATCAGAGAAGCTCCTAATTATTCGAGATAATTAAAAAATTATTATATTATGAAAAAATATTTAAGTATTACAATTTTATCAGTTTTATTGTCCTTAACACTATTCGGACAAAATGATAAAACATTATTAGTGATTGAAAATCAAAATGTTCCCGTTTCAGAATTTTTAGATATTTATACTAAAAATAACAAAAATGTAGACTACTCTAAAGCTAGTATTGATGAATATTTGGATTTGTTTATTAATTACAAACTCAAATTAATGGAAATTCAACGTTTAAGGTTAGATACGCAAAAAAATTTCATCAATGAATTTCAGAAATACAGAGACCAGTTAGCTCAATCTTATTTAATTGATAAAAATACTGTAGATAAACTTTTAAATGAAGCTTATAGTAGAATGCAAAATGATGTGAGAGTAAGTCATATATTGGTTAAACTCTCTCCCTATGCCAATCCTAAAGATACTCTAAAAGCTCATAATAAAGCTTTAGAAATTAGAAAAAAATTACTTAATGGTGCTGATTTTACTAAATTAGCTATTGAAATGAGTGATGATAATAGTGCTAGAGACCAAAATACAGCTGATGGTAGATTGATACCAGGTAATGGCGGTGATTTAGGATATTTTAATGTTTTTAACATGTTGTACGAATTTGAATCTGCTGCTTACAATTTAAATATAGGTGAAATATCTCTCCCAGTAAGGACTCCAGTAGGTTATCATATTATCCAATTGACTGAAAAGCATCCCGCTATATATAGATTCAAAATTGCTCATATTCTATTAATGTATCCTCCTAATGCAACTGCTCAAGATAAAGAATCTATTAAAGCAAAAGCTGATAGCATTTATAAAGAAATTTTGCATGGTGCAGACTTTGCTGAGTTAGCAAATCTACATAGTGATGATAAAGGTTCTGCTAATAAAGGTGGTGAATTGCCTTGGCTCACTCCTTTTAGGTTGGTACCTTCTTTTGTAAAACCTATTTACAGTCATAATCCTGGTGATTATATTCCTCCTGTAGAAACTTTCTATGGCTGGCATATTATTAAGTTGATAGATAAGCAATCTCCACCTGAATTTGCTTCAGTAAAACAAGAATTATTAACAAAACTATATAAGGACCCTCGATATCTATTAGCTCAGAAAAAAATAGCTGATAGCCTAAAACAGGTTTGTAAAATTCAATATGATAAAAAATTGCTCGTAAATCTTGCTAAATCTATTAATAAAGATTCTCTTTTAAAACGTTCTTTTAATGAATCTCAAATCCCTAATTTAGACAATATTTTAGTTAAAATCGATGATCATTCTATTTATATTAAAGATTTCGCTAATTATATTGAGAAAAATCAAAGCTTATTTACCAATACTGATGATATTCAAGTATTTGTTAATAAAATGTTTGATAATTTCCTAAATGATAAAATATTAGAAATAGAAAAAGAAAATTTAGAAAATAAGAATCCTAAATTTGCTGCTCAAATTAATGATTATAAAGAAGGAATTTTAATTTTTAATCTGATGGACCAAAATATATGGAGTAAAGCTATGAAAGATACTGCTGGCTTAAAAGCTTATTATGAAACTATAAAAAATAAATATTTAACTGATGAAAAAGCTAAAATCGGCATTTTCAAAACTAATGATGCTAAAATTACTCAAAAAGTTCAAAAAACTCTACAAAAAAATATTAAAAAATCTCAATATAATCCAAATTTAATTTTATCTAAAATTAACAAAAAAAACAATGTGGTAAGTTATGATTCTATAGTCATAGAAACTAAAAAATTAGCTGATATTGGGTTAGAAAAAAATGTAAATGCTATATTAACAAAAGAAAATAATAATTCTTACGAAATATATTGGTTACAAGATATCATTGCACCACAACCTAAAAGTTTAGATGAAGTAAGGGGCTTAGTAATATCTGAATATCAGACATATTTAGAAAAACAATGGATCAATGAACTGAGAAATAGATATCATTGGCAAGTGAATGAGGAAGTTCTAAAATCTTTATATAAAAATTAATAATGAGAAAAATATTTTTACTTACAATTTATATATTTTTCTTTTCATCTATTCTGTTTTCTCAGAGTACACCACCTCAAATCATAGATAAGATCATAGCTATTGTAGGCAATAAGATTATATTAAAAAGCGAGGTAGATATGCAAATACAACAATTGATGATATCTGGTACTCTCGATAATACTATAAAAACTGACGAGATACAATGCGAAATATTAGAAGATATGCTTTTGCAGAAACTTCTTCTGATGCAGGCAGAAATAGATTCTGTGGAAGTATCTGATGAACAAATAAATAATGAGTTAGATAGAAGGATTAGATATTTTACCTCAATGTTTGGTAATGTTCAAGAATTAGAAAAATATTATAAAAAAAGTATTCTAGAACTCAAAGAAGAACTTCGTGAACCACTAAAAGATCAATTACTAATAACTACTATGCACGATAATCTCTTATCTAATGTTACCGTGACGCCTAGTGAAGTAGAAAAATATTATAAAAAAATGCCTTCAGATTCTATACCTATCATCCCAGCACAATGGGAAATAGGTGTCATAGCTATAGCACCTTCTCTTACTCAGGAAGAAAAAAATATGTTAATTTCAAAATTACAAGATGTAAAAGAAAGAATTAATAATGTATCTGATTTCGAGGTGATGGCTAGGCTATATAGCGAAGATCCTGCTACAGCTAAAAATGGTGGCGAGACGGGCTATTTTACTAAAGGTGTTATGGAGCCTACATTTGAGAATGCTGCTTTTTCTCTAACAAAACCTGGAGAAGTGTCTCCAATTATAGAAACTTCATATGGTTACCATATTCTGCAATTAATAGATAGAAAAGGTGAGCAAGTAAATGTGAGACATATATTAGTGCGCAAACAACCATCAAATAATGCTATTCAGATAGCTAAACAAAAAGCAGACAGTATTTATGATTTGTTAATTAAAAATGAAATAACTTTTGCTGATGCTGCAAAAAAATTCTCTAAGCTCGAAGGAGATTTAACACAAGGCGGTATGATTTTATCAGCTAATGGAGGCTTTACGCTAACTACTAATGAAATCGACCCCAAATATTTACCTATATTAGATACAATGAAAAATTCAAAATTTTCAAAACCTTTTCTATATATGGAAAACGATGGCACGCCTACATACACAATATTATGGTTAAAAAATTATGTACCACCTCACAAAGCTTCTCTAAAAACAGATTATTACTTGATACAACTTAAAGCACTAGAAGAGAAAAAAAATCAAGCTTTAGCTAAATGGGCAAATGAAAGATTGCAAGAAGTTTATGTGAAAATAGATAAAGATTATCAAGGCTGCGATTTTAAATATCCATGGATAAAAAAACATTAACTTATGAAATTTAATAGTGATACTGAAGCTGCTAAAAGTTTATTAGAATTTTACAAAAATTTAAAATATGAAACTGCAAAAGTGATTGTAGGTCAAGAAGATGTGATAGATAAACTTTTGATTTCCCTATTCACACAAAACCATGCTTTATTAATAGGTGTACCTGGACTAGCCAAAACACTTTTGATAACGACAATTTCACAAATATTAGGTTTGACTTTTAATAGGATACAATTTACACCAGATTTGATGCCTTCCGACATTCTAGGCACAGAAATCCTTGATGAGCATAAAAATTTTCATTTTATTAAAGGACCAATTTTTGCAAATATTATTTTAGCAGATGAAATCAATAGAACACCACCTAAAACACAATCTGCACTATTGGAAGCTATGCAAGAGAGAGAAGTATCTATTGCTGGTAATACTTTCCAATTAGATCATCCTTTTTTTGTATTAGCTACTCAGAATCCTATCGAACAAGAAGGTACATATCCATTGCCAGAAGCTCAACTAGATAGATTCATGTTTTCTATTTGGCTAGATTATCCAACTATTAATGAGGAGATAGAAATTGTGAAAAGAACAACTTTCGTAGATATGCCTACTGTGAATAATATCATTGATAAAGAAACTCTGTTAGAATATCAAAAATTGGTAAGAAAAATTAATGTACCAGATCATGTTTATGAATTTGCAGTGCAGATAACAGCAAAAACTCGTCCTGTATATTCAGATTCTCATCCAATGGCAAAAGAATATGTTGCTTGGGGCGGTGGTCCTAGATCTAGTCAATTTATGATTTTAGGTGCTAAATGTCATGCTTTACTTAGTGGTAAATTTGCCCCAGATAATGAAGATGTAAAAGCTGTGGCTGATAGCGTTTTTAGACATAGATTAGTCCTTAACTATAGAGCAGAAGCTGAGGGAATAAATACTATTGATATTATACACGAAATCATTAAAGATATAGAAAAAAATAATTTTAAAAAATAGTTGAGATAAGCATTTATTCTCGAATAGATTTAATGCTGTAGTTGGACAATAATTTGTAATAAAACTCGCAATACAATTAATTTATTTTTACAAAAGGATTATTATGCTTCTCATGACCAATGCTAGTAGGATTACCATGCCCAGGATATACTTTCACTTCATCAGGTAATTTATAAAGTTTATTTTTTATACTATTTACTAATGCATCCCAATCTCCTGTTATAAAATCTGTTCTGCCTACACTATCATAAAATAATACATCACCAGTAAAAATAATTTTTTCATCAGAAAAATAAAAACATAAAGATCCATCAGCATGCCCTGGTGTTTCATAAACTAAAATATCAAAATCTCCGATTTTAATATTTCCTTCATTGATAAATTTTATTTTATCTTTAGCAAGTATCTCTACTTGTTCCATACCAAATTGATCTGCTACATCCACTATGCTATCATAGAGATGATATCCAGCCTCAGACATCAGAATTTCAATATTGTACTTTTGATACAAAGCACTTATACCTATCACATGATCTATATGAGGATGCGTGATTAAACAAGCTTTTACATTCAAATGCTCTAGAGTTAAATAATTTTGCAATGTTTCCCACTCTTCATTAGAATAATATCCTGCATCTATCAATAAAGCATCATTGTTTTCATTACTAATGATATAATTATTTACCGTGAAAGGATTGCAAACAAATAATTTTAGTTTCATATTTTGAAAATTTATAATTTGATTACTTATTAATTAAAATTCGACATACTTAAGTTCACCATCTTTATGAGAAAATACTAGTTTTTTAACATTTTTGGGTAAATAATAAATATATCCTTTTTGCAATATTTTTAGAGTATCTTTATAAATTATATTTTTACCCGAAGCATTTGTAATAGTTATCTGACAGGGCATAGGTTTGCGAGCAGGCAAAGTATTTTGAGAAATTTTATAATTTTCAATTTTAGGATTTTTATTTAATGGAGTAATTTTTAAATAAAAATTATTATCAACTTTATCAGATATATCATAAGAAAAACCCGTTAATGAATCAAAAGAGAACAAAAAAATGTTTTCTTCACCATTTCCATTAGGTAGTACATTTATCGAATAATGAAAATTAGTTTTTGACACATTTCCAATGAAATATGATAGATAAAATTTATATAAATTCTTAATTTCATTAATCATTTTATTAAATGTAGCATCCTCATAAGCTATCTCTGGTATACCACCTATTAAATCATAATAATATCCTTTTAATAAATTAATATCATTGGCAATGTCTTTAGCAATGTCATAATCTGATTTAGGGACTAATTTAGTTTCATATAAAGTTTTAATACGTTTAATAGAATCAATAGTAACTAATTGATTAATAGTATCAGTTTTTTCTATATATTGATCAGTTATAAAAAACTTAAATAAATCGGATGATGAATCATCTATAGTAGTATTTCGCAATGTTTTATTAATAATTTCTTTTTCATAGCATGAATTATCATCATTAATATTCAGTAAACCATTATCCAAAAAATGCAATTTAATATTGTTTCTACTTGCAACATTAGAAAATTTCAAGAAAAAAGTAGCATTAGTATCTGGTACTAACTCATTAGATATATCAAGATTATTGATAAAAAAACGCGATGATTTACGAGAAATAATGGGTATATTGCCAAAAAATTCATTTGCAAACTTTGAATATATTCCAGGGATAGAATCTACCTTGTAAACATCAATATTTATTGACAACAAATTTTGAGGTAAATTAATTTCTACAAAATTATAATCTTTAAAATCATCAACGTTTTGATAAATTTTATATGATGAACAAGCAGTGAGAAAAATAAATATGCAAAGTGGAAGTATTTTCATAAAATATATTTATTTACAAAAATACAAAAATATTAATTTACTTTATATATTAAATTACAGAAATTTTCAATAAAAATATTTGATAAAACATAATATTATATCAATTATAATGAATGTTAAATTAATAGAAACAAAATTTAAATAACAAGGAATAGTTTAATATAAAATTATTTTTATTATTTTTGAACTTGAAAAATCAACTATGTTTAAGAATATTAAAAAACATAAATTTGACTGGGCACAATTTAAATGGGTTAGAATAGGATATAAAGCTCTAATCAAACAAGCTATAATACCTGCGATTATAATTGGAGCAATCACTGGATTAGCAGCAGTTTTATTAAAGAATGGAGTATATAACCTTACTGCATGGGTACATAGTTTAACTCAAACAGGTCATTTGTCCTTATTATATTTCTTTTTACCAATTATTGGTATTGTATTGACAGTGATTTTTACTAATAAAATTATAAAAGAAAAACTAGATCACGGAGTTACCCGAGTATTAAAAGCTATAAGTAAAAATAAAGGAGATATTCGCCCACACAATATATATTCTAATATAGTAGCTTGCGTAATAACAGCTTCGTTTGGAGGATCCATTGGTATGGAAGGACCAATAGTTACTACTGGTGCAGCTATTGGCTCAAATACAGCAAAATTTTTTGATTATCCCCATAAATACAAACTACTTTTTATCTGTGCAGGTATGTCATCAGCAATAGCAGCAATTTTTAAAGCTCCTATTGCTGGGTTAATATTTTCTATAGAAGTATTAGCAATAGATTTAAGTGCAGGATTTCTAATACCAGTATTACTTAGCTGTGTTACAGGCACCATAGTAGCTACATTTTTTCTTGGACAAAAAGCAGAATTTTATTTTGCTGTTTTTACAAATTACAACTATTCAAATACATTATTTTTTATTATACTAGGTATCTTTGTTGGCCTACTTTCAGTATACTTTTTACGTACTTATTCTTTTATAGAGAAAACATTAGCAAAGATCAAGAAAAAAACCTTTAGAATACTAATTGGTGGAGGACTATTAGGATTATTAATATATTTATTTCCTCCTCTCTATGGTGAAGGATATAATAATATGGAAATGATTCTTAGCGGTAATATAGAGCAATTGTTTTCTAACTCTATTATTTATCCATATTTCAACTCTGAAATTGGTTTTTTGATTTTATTAATTATTTTATTTTTCATGAAAGTAATAGCAACAGCTTTGACAACGGGAGCTGGAGGAGTAGGAGGTGTTTTTGCTCCAGCATTATTTACTGGTGCAGTAGGCGGAACTGCATTTGCCATGTTAATGAATATTCTCTTAAATACGAGCTTAAATGTAAGTAACTTCACTCTTGTAGGTATGGCTGGTGTAATGGCAGGCGTAATACAAACACCTCTGGCTGCTATATTTTTAATAGCTGAACTCACTGGAGGATATAATCTTTTTATACCTCTTATAATAACTGCTACCATTTCTTATGCAACGACTAGATTAGTAGAACCATATTCTATATATACCAAAACTCTAGCCAAAAGCGGAGAATTATTGACACATGATAAAGAAAAAAATGTATTTACTCTTTTAGATAAAAATGATTTAATCGAAACAGAATTTGTAACATTAAATGTTAATCAGAAATTATCAGACCTCATAGAAGCTATTAAAATATGCAATAGAAACGTCTTTCCAGTTTTGAATGATGATAATAACTTGGTAGGATTAATATATTTCAAAGATATTAAAAATATCATTTTTGATAAACAAAACTACGATAAAATTAGTATTTCTGAATTGATGAAAGAACCAGAAATTGTAATTGATATAAATGAATCTCTAGACTCTATAGTAGAAAAAGTGAGAATGCAAAATATATGGAATATTCCTGTGGTAGATCATGGTAAATATGTTGGTTTCATATCAAAGTCATCACTTTTATCAGCATATCAAGAAGTTTTTGACACATTTACATTTGAATAGGAATGAAAATAAGGGAATATTAGGGTTTATAAAATTTATTCAAAATTTTATAAAAAGGAATTGAAATAAAATTTTTAAATGTTATAGATTACATATGTTGATGACATCAAATCTCTGTACCGCTCCCACGCCCGCCTATCCGACGCCGCCAAATTCAGCAACCTCCCCGTATCTTCTATAATCTTCTCTGCCAGATATTTTCCTCTAACTACAAACCACATTATATAGTTTGTCAAATACTTTGTCGCCACTCCTCGAAACTTGAAATAAATCCATCCTACAAAAGCTGTTATCTTCTCATGTATAGTTGATACACTATATATACCACCTTTCATCTTGTTTTTGTTTGTTATCTCTTTGTGTTTTATGTGCTCTGCATTAACTGTCTTGAATGCTTTTTTATTACTGCCGCATATAACTGAATTTTCAGATATTCTTGATTTTAGGAAATCAGATATGTGATCGGCTTGCACTCTGTTATCTTCTATTTTTTTGAACAAAATATTTCCACTCCTATCTGTGGCTGCTAATACTGCTACTTTCTTTGGCTTCTTTTTTGTTAGCTTTTTTATATCTTGCTTGTCTCGCTTCTTTTTGCCTTTTTCTGAATAATTCATCAAAAGTTCCTCTAATTCTACAATTCCAAAGAAATTAACATTATCTTCAAAAGACTGCATGGCACACAAAATTCTATGTCGCCAAAAGAAACTCGTTGTTAGACTAATATGTGCAATTCTAGCACACTCTCTTAAGCTCATGCCAGCACTCATACATTTGATATATTCTAGCATTTTGCCCTTTTCATGAACACCATACATAAAAGTGCCGGTGGTTACTCTGAATTGTCTACCACAGTTTTTGCATCGGTAGTTTTGTACTCCACTTTGTAAACCATTTTTGATTACATGACTGCTATTGCAATCTGGACAAAGCACGCCAGTAGACATTGCTTTGAGCTCTTGATAATCGACTACATCTTTGCTTTCTTCAATCATTTCATCATAAAGATTGTCGTATAATTCACGTGTCTTCTCTTTGGAAAGAGCAAAGACTTTTGTTGGATTTTCGAATATTTTATACATAACAATATTTTTTTTGCAAATATATAAATTTTTTATCTTAAAAAACTTGATTTTTTAAAACATTGAAATTTCTATTTTACACATTCCCCTACTTCTCCTTATTCTTATCCCCTACCCTTTTTTTACATCTTTTTCATTTTTTAATTTTTTATTTACTTTTGCATTAACAATTAAATTTACAATTGTGGCTAAAAAAAATAGTGAAAAAACACAAAGCAGTAAAAAATCTACTGCTAATAACAAATCAAAAAATCAATCTGAGTATAAACTCAAAGGAAAAAATTTAGTAATTGTTGAATCACCTGCTAAAGCTAAAACTATTGAAAAATATTTAGGTAATGATTTTACTGTTTTATCTAGTTTTGGTCATATTAGAGATTTACCTAAAGGTGAGCTCGGAGTTAATGTGGATAAAAATTTCGAACCTAAATATATTGTTATTAAAGGTAAAGAAAAAGTTATTAATCAATTAAGTGCTGCAAGTAAACAAAGTGAAATTGTTTGGTTAGCTACTGATGAAGATAGAGAAGGAGAAGCCATCAGTTGGCATCTTGCTGAGACTTTAGAAATTCCTGAAAAAAAGCTAAGACGAATTATTTTTCATGAAATTACTAAATCTGCTATTGAAGAAGCTATTAAAAATCCTAGAAATATTGACTACAATCTAGTAGATGCTCAGCAAGCTCGTCGTATTTTAGATCGTTTAGTTGGTTATGAGTTATCTCCTATACTTTGGAAAAAAATTGCAAAAAATTTATCTGCTGGTAGAGTGCAATCTGTGGGTTTGAGATTAATAGTAGAAAGAGATAGAGAAATAGAAGAATTCATTTCTAATGAATCATATAAAGTAACTGGTAAATTTAATTTGATAGACAAGCCAGATATTTTATTGTCTGCTGAGCTAAATCATCAATTTAAAAAGGAAAAAGAAGCATTAGACTTTTTAGAACAATCTAAAGATGCTATCTTTACTATCTCAGATATAGAGCAACATCCAGCTAAGCGTACTCCCCCTCCTCCATTCATCACTTCTACTTTACAGCAGGAAGCAGCCAAACAAATAGGTCTATCAGTTTCTCAAACTATGCGTTTAGCTCAAGAGTTATATGAGTCTGGTCTCATCACCTATATGAGAACTGATAGTGTAACTCTTAGTGATTTTGCTCTTAATGCTGCTAAAGAATTCATCAATTCTAACTATGGAGAGAAATATTACAAAAGGAGACAATATAAAACTAAATCTAAAGGTGCTCAAGAAGCCCATGAAGCTATTCGTCCAACTGATTTATCTAAACCTACTATTGATGCTTCTGGACAAATCAAAAGACTTTATGAACTTATATGGCGTCGAACTATTGCTTCGCAAATGGCAGAGGCAGAATTTATCCGTGCTACTATTACCATAGCTTCTAATGTTAGTAAATATCTGTTTTTAGCTAAAAGCGAAACTCTTACTTTTGATGGTTATCTGAAAATTTATCAAGAAAAAGATAATGTGGAAAATGATGAAGATACTCAATCTGCTTCTAAAATCGATATATCTCTCTTCAAAGTTGGAGATCAATTAAACTATAAAGAAATATCAGCTAAGCAAAGTTTCACTAATCCACCATATCATTATAATGAGGCTGCTCTTGTGAAAAAATTAGAAGAACTAGGTATAGGGCGTCCTTCTACTTATGCCACCATTATTACTACTATTCAGCAAAGAGATTATGTAGAGAAAAAAACTATTCCTGCTCGGGAAAGAGATATTAAAATTTTCACCTTAGATAATTCTAAAAAAATTAAAATTACTGAAAAAAAAGAAAAATTTGGCGGTGAAAAGCAAAAATTAATTTCTACTGAATTAGGTAGGGTAGTAACTGATTTTCTTACTAAATATTTCGCAGATATTATGGATTATAACTTTACAGCAGATATAGAAGAACGTTTTGACAAAATAGCTGCTGGTGAAGAACAGTGGCAAAAAATGCTTGCTGATTTTTATAAAAATTTTCATCCAAAGGTTGAAGATGTTACACAAACTTCAGATAAACAACATATATCTAAACTATTAGGTGTAGATCCTAAAACAAATAAAAATGTTTATATTACTTACACTAAACATGGTATGGCATTACAATTGGGCGATTATACTGATAATGAAAAACCTACTTATGTCTCTATTAGCAAAAAACAAAAAGTAGATTTTAATGAAATAACTTTAGAAGAAGCTTTGAAATATTTTGAATTGCCTAAAGAACTTGGTGAATATGAAGGTGATAAAGTCATAGTAAATGTCGGCCGCTATGGTCCTTATGTTTTGTATAAAAATAAATTTTATTCTATCAAAAATCTAGATAAACCTCTGACTGATTTTACATTAGATGAAGCTATTAAAATAATTTCTCAACCAAATGGTCTTATTAAAACTATTTCAGAAAAACCATTAATACAAATTTTTGTAGGACGTTATGGTCCTTACATTAAAACTGAAGATGGTAATGTGCCTATTCCTAAAGGTGTATCTATTGATAATATATCAGAAAATGACGTCAAAGAGTTAATAGAAAAACACAAAGCTAAAAAGTCTAAAAAATGAAAGAAATATCTAATTTTTTCGATTCTTTTTCTTTAAATCTTAATCATTACAAAAATTCTCAATTATACAGTAACGTTATAAATTTACAAAATAATGAAAATATTACTTCAGATGTTAGTACTATAGCTCTTATCAATTTTTCTATCAATAATGACAGAGAAAAATTTATTAGAAGTTTAATAAAGCTCAGATCTTATTTATATTCATATAGCAATATAGATAAAGTTCACATATTAGATTGTGGCTCTTTCATTAATAGTGAAAATGCTAAAGATAGCATTGATGGATTAGCATATGTATTATCAGATTTAATAACTACAGGCATAGTACCTATTATTATTAGTGATGATAGATCTGTTATTTTAGCAATTCATAAGGCCTATGAGCATATAAAACGTTATTATAATTTAGCTTTTATTTTACCATTTATAGATATAAATAATGAGAATCTATGGGAAAAATCTAAAGATTTATTACCTTGGCACGATTATATTTTTAGGAATAATTTACTTTTAAACACTGCTACTTTCATCGGATATCAAAGCTATCTGACAGATGGTGATGCTCTACAATGGGTAGAAAATAATTTTTTTGATTTATTGAGATTAGGAGATATTCGCGAAAATATAAAATCTGCAGAACCATATATTAGAAATTCTGATATTATTTGCATAGATATGAATGTTATGAAAAAATCTGAGGCTCCTGCTACTATGCTTGCACTTCCTAATGGATTGTACGCTGAGGAACTTTGTCAACTATCATATTATGCTGGTATGTCTGATAAATCATCAGTTTTTACTTTTTATAATTACAATCCAGATAAAGATATAGAAGATCAAACTATGCAGCTTATAGCTCAGGCTTTATGGTATATAGCAGAAGGTGTTTCACTACGAGTAAAAGATTATCCTTATACTCCCAAAACGCAAATGCTCAAATATACTGTTATCATGGATTCTCCTCTCAATGAATTGATTTTTTACAGAAGTACTCGCTCAGATAGATGGTGGATAGAGCTACCTATAAATAATACTACTCATATACAACGTCATACGCTCATTCCTTGTCTCTATGAAGATTATTTATCTGCTCTACAAAATAAAATTCCTCAAATTTTTTGGAATGCAATAAAGAAAAAATCTTAAAAGAATTATTTTTATTAAATTAAAATATTGAGATAAGTGTTTAGATAATAAAGTTCTTTTAAACATTTTGCATTAAAAGAATATCTTTATAATAATTAGTAAGCTCTAGCAAAACCTCATTTCTCGAGCGGAGACCTTTCTTTTGTTACTTTTCTTTGTGTGGCTGACAAAGAAAAGTAAATCAAGTAAAAATTCATTTAAACAAAATTATTGTTATCTTTTTGAAATAATTTAGTTATTAATTAAACGCCTAATTCAATTAATTGTTATACAAGTATTAATCACAATTGTGATAATACTTATAAGATATATTTTATAATAATTTGTCTTTATAAATTTTAGAAAATAAGTATAAATCAGCGATAGCAAAAAGAGAAATAGCTTCGATAACTGGTGGTAATCTTAATATGAATGCAGTATCATGTGAACCTTTAATTTGATGAATCTCCATTTTTTTATTCAGAAAATTTAAACTTTTCTGTGGTTTAGATATACTAGCAGGTGGGCGTACTGCTATATTATAAATTATTGAATTCCCATTAGTTATTCCCCCTTGAATTCCACCACAGTGGTTTGTAACAGTTTGCCCATTTTCTGATATAAAAATGTCATTATATTCACTTCCTGTCATTAATGGTGTTTGCCAACTCTCTCCAAAGCCAATAGCTTTGATGCCAGGAATAGAAAAAAGTAAATGACTAAGATAGCTTTCTACACTGTCAAAAAATGGATCACCTAAACCTGCCGGCACATTTGTAATCTCACAAATAATCTCTCCTCCCAGACTATCTCCTTCATCTTTAATCTTTTGCCAATTTAATTTTTCTGGAATTTCTCCATGAATATGAGAAATATATGCTTTAGCAGTAATTGTAGGTATGCATTTAGCTGCTATCAATCCAGCTATCATTATTGGCAATGTCATTCTACCTGATGCTATTCCACCACCTCTAATATCTGCGTCCTTTCCATATTTGATAGATTGAGTAAAGTCAGCATGGCCTGGTCTATGCCAAGATTTGAATAAATCATAGTTTTTAGAATCTTTGTGTTCATTATCAAATAAAATTGTTATTGGTAAACCAGTAGTTACGTCATTGACGACACCAGTTACAATTTTAGGGATATCATTTTCTACTCTGTCTGTAGTAGCCGTAGTTCCACCTTTCCTTCTGTCTATATATTCTGTGAAATCTTTTACATTTATATTTATTCCCGAGGGAATACCTTCTAATATTACACCCACTAATTGCTCATGTGAGCCACCGAAAAGATGCATTTTTATAATTTTGCCAAATGAATTAGCCATATTCAATAATTGTTTAACAAAATTAAATTATTATTTGATAAATTATATATATATTTGTATTTAATTTGTAAATAATAATATTTTAATGGATTTTAAAAATATTATTGGTATATTTATATTTTTCATTTTATTTTCAGTGATGTTGCTTGCTCAAAATTTCACAGAATTGACCTTTGTTGAAAATAAAGGTCAATGGAATGAAGAAGTAAAATATAAAACTAATATAGGACTTAGTGACATTTATATTACAACAAAAAGTATTAAAATCAATTTAATAGATCCATCTTTTAGTGATTCTATCTATCATAGAAAAATGCATGCTCCTAACGATAAGCAACAAAAACAGTTACCTTTAACAATAAAAGGTCATGTACTAGAAATAGAATTTAATAATGCTAATATCCCATCATTCGAAAGTAAAGATTCTATGCCATACTATTTAAATTATTATTGGGGTAATAATTCTGATAAATGGGCTACTAAGATTCATCCAGTGAGAATAATAAAAATGCGTGAATTATATGATGGCACAGATGCTTTGATTACCAGTAGGAATGGTAATTTAGCAATAGATTTTTATTTATCACCATATGCAAAGCTTAGAAATATTAGTTTTTCTATTTTAGGAGTAGAAAATATAAAACTGAATGATAGCGTAATCACTATTCCCACTACGGTAGGAGTGTTGCAATTAAAAGCCCCAAGAGCTTTTCAAAATGATAGAGAAATACCGATAAAATATAAGATAAAAGGCAATAATATTTCATTTGTTTTGCCAGAAGGTTATGATAAAAGCAAAGAGCTGCATATAGATCCAGATATTATGTTTTGTTCTTACTCTGGGGCTACTTCAGATAATTGGGGTTATACAGCTACATATGATAAACAGGGTTTTTTATACACGGGAGGAAATAGTTTCGACATGGGATATCCTACTACCCTTGGTGCTTATGATACAATATTTAATGGGAATGTAGATGCGGTAGTGTCTAAATATGATACTACGGGATCATTTTTAATATATAGTACTTATCTGGGAGGTAGCGGTTATGAAGTGCCCATAAGTATGGTAACAAATGATTTAGATGAATTGTATGTCCTTACTATTACTGGCTCTAGCGATTATCCATATTCTACTGGCTGCTTTGATTCTACTTTTAATGGAGGAACAAATTATATATTGACTCAAGTGATAAACTATACTAATGGAAGTGATTTAGGTATAACTGCTTTTTCTCCTGATGGTACAGCATTAATAGCCTCTACCTATGTGGGTGGCACAGCTAATGATGGATTAAATGCTGCTACTCCATTATTACATAATTATGCAGATGATGCTAGAGGAGAGATTATATTAGGTAAGAATAATGAAGTTTACATAGCTGGCAGTACATATTCAAATGATTTTCCTACTACTACTAATACATTTCAACCTACTCCATCTTTAGGACAGAAAGGTTTTGTTACTTGTTTAGATAGATATCTATCTCAAATTATGTGGAGTAGCTATTTTGATGGCAATGGTCATGATGCTATTTATAGCATTTTCCTAGGTAGACAAGATGCTATTTATATAGCAGGTGGCACTACTAGTAGTGATTTACCTACAACTAGCAATGCAATAATGCAAAATTTTCAAGGTGACGTTGATGGATTTATTGCTAGAATTAGTAATAATGGTGCTTTTCTAAATGCTTGCACATATTTTGGTACTCCTCAGTATGATCAAGTCTTTTTTGTGAGAACTGATAAATATGATAATGTTTACATATTTGGCCAATCAAATAATGCAACAAATTTATTAGTGCAAAATGCTGGATGGTACACTCCATCTGGTGGGCAATTCATTACAAAATTGAATAAATATTTAACTAATACTTACTGGTCTACAAGATTTGGTACTACACCAGGATTTATAAATCTTAGTCCATCTGCATTAACAGTAGATTATTGTAACAATATTTATTTATCTGGATGGGGTGGCCCCCTGAATGGAGGCAGTACAAGTGGGTTACCTATTACTCCAGATGCTTTTCAGACTAGTACTGACGGTAATGATTTCTATTTCCTATCAATAGACCAAGATGCTGCTACATTATTATTTGCTTCATATTTTGGTGGCAATATTAGTATGGAGCACGTAGATGGTGGCACTAGTCGCTTTGATAGGCTAGGTCGTCTATACCAATCTATATGTGCAGGGTGTGGCAGTCATAGTGATCTGCCTACTACTACTGGTGCTTGGTCCAATACTAATAATTCTTTTAATTGCAATAATGGTGTTGTGAAAATAGATTTTCATCTACCTGCAATTGTAGCTGATTTTAATGCACCTAATATAGTGTGTCTGCCTGATAGCGTGCATTTTATTAATATTAGTCATATACCCTCCACTAGCAACCCTACTTTTCATTGGAATTTTGGTGATGGCTTTTCATCTAATCTTATGAATCCTACACATTATTACTCTAATGCTGGTGTATATACTGTTACCTTAATTGTAAGCGATCTTACTAGCTGTAATGGATCAGATACAATACAAAAAACTATTACCGTTTTAAATAATTCTACTGATACATTAAGTAATATTCAATTGTGTCTAGGACAATCTGCTAATATCGGTATAACTTCTCTACCAGCTCAAGGACTCACATATTTGTGGACACCTTCTGATTATTTATCAAATCCAAATATCAGCGATCCTATAGCTAATCCTCCTCATGACACTACATACACACTATTAATAACAGGAGGTGAATGCTCACAAACATTTATTCAGCATGTAGATGTTATAAATTTGACTGCCGATGCTGGAAATGATACCTCTATTTGTTTATCTCCTATTACTTTGTATGGAAGTGGTAGTGGTGATACGACATTATATTACATTTGGTCTTCAAATAATAATTTTACAGATACTCTAAATAGTTCTCTTTCAAATAATTTTGCTACTATTCATGCAACTGATAGCCATACTTATTATCTACAAGTAACTAATGGATTGTGCTACGACATAGATAGTGTAAAAATTAATTTTTTTCAAATAAGTACAAATCATACTATTCAAAATACTTCATGCTTTGGCTCTTGTGATGGTAATGCTACTATTACTGTCGATACTGCACATTTCCCAGTTACTTATAATTGGAGTAATTGGTTAGATAGTTCATTTATAGATTCATTATGTGCTGGCACATATTACTTTACTATTACAGATGCTACTGGCTGCATTAAATATGATTCAATATTAATTAATAGTCCACCACAGCTAATAGCAAATATAAATAGCTCTCCAGAAACTTGTTTTAATGCATGTAATGGATCTTTAAGCATCTCAGCTAGTGGAGGCACTCCGCCATATTCATATCAATGGTCTAATGGACTTAATAGCCAATATATTAATAATTTATGTGTGGGAGAATATTTATGCACAGTCACAGATGCGAATAATTGTAAAACTTTTAATAGTGATTCAGTAGTTTTGAACTATATTTTCGCTAATGCAACAGCATGGGTAGATAATGATACCATCTATCAAGGTCAATCTACTACCATCCATGCTACTAATTATTCTAATGTTACTTATCAATGGTCTCCAGCATCATATCTAGATGATCCTTATAAACCTTCTACTATAGCTACTCCACCACATTCTATTACTTACATTATAATGATGGATGATGGCAGTGGTTGTTATTATTATGATACAATAAATATAGTTGTGATAGAAGTTTTTTGTGAGGAACCCTATATTTACATTCCTAATAGCTTCACTCCTAATGGGGATAATTTAAATGATGTATTGTATGTTCACGGGAATTACATAGAATCTATGTATTTAGCTATATATAATCGTTGGGGGCAAAAAGTTTTCGAGACTAATAATAAATACATAGGTTGGGATGGATCCTATAATGGTGAGCCTGCTCCTCCTGGTGTATATGATTATTATTTAGAAGTTTATTGTTTTAATGAGCAAAAATTTCAAAAAAAAGGGAATATTACTTTACTTAGATGAGAAAATTTTTAATTTCATTTTGTTTGTTTTTTTCTGTCATATCTCTGCAATGTCAAGATATACATTGGAGCCAAATATTGCAAAATGAAACTTTCAGAAATCCAGCTCAGATAGGACTCAATTCTAATATTTTTCGTTTATATACTTCTGCTAAATTGCAATGGTACTCTGTTACTAAACCTTATCAAACTTATATGATTTCTGCTGATGGGCAAATATTAAAAAGAGTGCCTCACATGGATCAATTAGGTGGTAATTTGATGGTTTTTAGAGAATTCGCTGGAGATGCCAGCTATGGTACTACTTCTATTGCCTTGGGCTTATCTTATACTAAAGGGTTAGAGGGTAAATTTTTTCACGTTCTCAGTTTAGGATTACAAGGTTGGTACAATTTCAAATCTTTTGATTTTACTAAATTGCATTTTGGAGATCAGTTTAATGGCAATATATATGACCCTAATCTACAAACTAATGAGCAATACATTGATGAAAAATTTTCATATTTCACTATG
>JAHDSP010000475.1 GCA_018432645.1 Bacteroidales bacterium
ATGTCATACATTTCACCTGTTGTAGTTAATTTAATATCTGTATTGCCTGTATTAACGTTTAGCTTTCCAGATAATAACTTTACTCTAGCACCTACAGATATTTTATCATTTATATTATTAGCATATCCTAATGCATATTCTCTATAATAATTAAAATCTAATGATGGATTCAGAGTAATTGATTGATCTATTAATGCTCCATTACCTTTATAAGCAAACTCCATCAAGCTTTTAGGATAATAAAAATTTAGATTTGATTTTTCAGTTATATTAAAAGAAAAATAATTTTTATCTTTTATTTTAAAACTAAAAGATAGCAGCTCTTCAGATAAATTGTAATAGACTAAATTATCTTTAGCAACATGTTCTACTATCGAATTAAAATTAATAAAAGTAGTATCATTACGAGATTCTAATACCTGATATGGATTAAAACCAGTATGGCCAAATTGTAAAGCAGTAGAGGCTAAACCAGGTAAGCTGACATAAACTCTGCACGTAGGCATCGATGCAGGATTTAAATATGTAGATTGCGGTATCGCAGGGATATCATTTGTAGTGAAATCATATTGACTGTATATTTCTACTGTTGCTACGCTAAATATAATAATTAAAAATATCTTTTTCATAATACAAATTTTTTATAGGGTTAAAAAGTAACATTATTTAATTGAGCTTGTGCACTAACTCTCACATTTATATACTCATAAGAGTAAATTTTGACTATTGAACTACCATGATCAGTAGTATTCAGCACTGCTTTAATCAATGCTTTTCTCACATTTACTAATGCATCTTTTCTACTTCCTTCAAATTTATTCGTAGTCATTTTAGAACTAGGAGTTAATACTCTATAGTCTGGTCCTGGACCAACCACTCCAGAGGCAACTATTCTCTGATCTGCTGGTATTATAGAATCTATAACATTGTTTAAAGAATCTAATAAATACACTTGAATATCGGCGTCAATTGGATAGAAATTATTTGTTAAGATTTTAAACATAAACCAATCAACATATTTAAAATAAGTACTATCACCTAAATCTAATTCTACTGTATCAATTAATGTAAAATCTTTAGCCTTTCCATGAAATGG
>JAHDSP010000035.1 GCA_018432645.1 Bacteroidales bacterium
AACTTTGAGATGAATGAATTCGTGAATAATTACATAATCTAAAACTTCTATAGGAGCCATTATTAGCCGCCAATTAATATTTATATTACCATTATATGAGCAAGATCCCCAGCGTGTTTTAGCATTACTAATTTTTATTTTAGAGTATTTAAAATTATATTTATCAGCATAATATTCAGCTCTAGTTTTGATTATTATAGCAGCTTCATTTTTATACCAAATGGCGAAAATTTCTTTAGCATTTGTTATACAATATTTTGATAAATTAAAATTGTCATTTAGAGTAAGTAAATTGTCATAATCATCTACAATTTTTAAAGGGTAATATTTCCCTAAATAGAGTAATTCTTCCCCTTCAGTGAAAGATAATCTTTTTTTATTTTTTTCAATTATTTCTGATTGTTTAGTGTTTATCCAGTGTTGATGCTTTAAGACAATATCGTTTATTTCTTTTTGGCTAAGTCTGAGGGGAGCTCTCACTATTAGTGTACCATCATTTTTTATTTGGATAGAGACAGTTTTTCTTTTAGAACGAACGATTTCATCAATTTTTATATTTTTCACAAAAAATTTTTTTTACAAAATTAAAAATAATAAATAAAAAAAGTGGCAACCTAAAGGCTGCCACTTTCATAGTTATTAAACAAACAAAAAACTATTTAGTATTATCTTCTTCGTTATTATTTAGTTGCTCTTTAATATCATCAAAGATTCCTAAATCTGCTAAAGTAGTGTGAGTAGATGAATTTTCTGATTGTGTAGATTTAGTTTTTTTAGTTTTAGAAGGTCTAGGGTTTTCCCATGTTCTAGTATGAGAAACAGTGATTTTTTTAGCATCTTTATTAAACTCAGTAATCATGAAATCTAGAATTTCATCAACATTTGCTTTAGATTTATCTTCTTTAATTAATTGACTAGCAGGAGCATATGCTTCCATACCATATGGTAATTCAACGACTGCACCTTTATCTTTACGCAGTTCTATAATTCTACCTTGATGTAT
>JAHDSP010000367.1 GCA_018432645.1 Bacteroidales bacterium
AAAGGTACATAGCCGGTTATCAAAAGGAGTGAAGATATGAAAAAAGAATTGTTGTTGCTATTAATACTATGTGCCTTGAGTACTTTGTTTGGAACAGTAGCTATTGGGTATGTAACAGTAACATCTTCAGATGGGGTGAAAATCCTTGTGGATGGTGTCTATGAAGGAACAGTTGTTGATGGCAATTTATTGCTACCACTTTCTCCAGGGAGACATTGGATTACCGGCCAGAAAGAAGGTTATGAGGACAGCTCTGATTATGTGAATGTAATAGCGAACAGATCAACAAAAATTATCATAGAGTTAGGAGACCCTGTTGGTAAGGAGAAAATCTCGCTCGATCAAAAAAGAATTACTTTGGGCAACAAAACAGGAACGATTAATATATTCAGCATTCCTTTTGAAGCGATTGTATCTATAGATAATATTGAATACGGTGAGACAGACATAAGACTCACCAACTTTCCTATTGGGATACATACCTTGAAAATGGAATCAGCTAATAAAATTCTTCAGATCAGCTTTGTGCTTTGCGATAATGAGACGCTTGATTTCCTAGCAGACTTCGTTGAGGGGGAAATATCCCAATTGTTTACTGTTAGTTTTGATTTTCCAGATGGAGTGGAAGTAACTGCAAACGGAAGAAACATACAAAGAAATGCAAGTATAGTTTTGATCGGCTCCGATCACTTAGTGGAAATGAAAACAAGTGATTCGTTTATTTATGAACCTTTGACTGTGAAGCACATCATAGTAACAAGAAATCGCAGCTATGACTTGAAGCCAGATTTTAGTGAGGAATATAAACATTACCTGTCTAACTTACTTCCGGGAAAACTTGTCTTCGTTCCACGAGGGACATTCATAATGGGAGATATCTGGGGAGATGGTCGGCAAAATGAACGTCCGCTACACGAAGTAACGTTCTTCTACGATTTTTTACTAGGTCAATTTGAAGTTAAGTTTGAAGAATATGATGCCTTCTGCGAAGTTACCGGTTGGGAAAAACCAAATGACCGTGGCTGGGGAAGGGGGCAAAGACCAGTAATTAATGTTGATTGGAACGACGCAATAGCTTACTGCAATTGGTTGAGTGAAATGGAAGGCCTTCCGAAAGCTTACGACAGTGAAGGTAACTTCATAGATGAGTATGGCATGATTACAACAAATCCGTCTAAGGTTTTTGGATACAGACTACCAACTGAAGCTGAATGGGAATACGCCGCAAGGGGAGGTATGCAGAACTCGTCATTCAAGTTCTCGGGAAGCGATGATCTGGACGAGGTTGGTTGGTACTACAACAATTCCTTCGATCCTGCTGATGTGGGAAAGCGAGTGGGGTCGTTAACACGAATCACCTGGCCAGTGGGTTTGAAACAGCCAAACGCGTTAGGCATCTATGATATGTCCGGAAATGTTTCAGAATGGTGTTCTGATTCTTATTATAAGTATTCGAATTCGGCACAGACTAACCCGTACGGAATCACATCTGACTCTAATGATATTACACGTGTTTATCGTGGAGGCAATATGGAAAGCCATAACGATAACACACGCATACCTTACCGTTCAAACACATTTGGAAATAATAATTATGATTGGCTTGGGTTTCGCATTTGTATAACGGTCCCTTATGAAGGAGAAAACAGGTCTCCTCTTATTCCACAAAATCCAAATCCTTCCAACAGTTCAATTAATAGATTTCCAGGAGTAGATCTTGTTTGGGATTGCGTTGATCCCGACGGAGACCTTATAACATATGATGTTTATTTAGACACAAACAATGACCCCACCACAATAATAGCGACTGACCTGGTAGACGCAGCACTCTTAACGAATAATCTTCTGTATGAGACCACTTATTATTGGAAAGTGGTTGCAAAAGACAGCAATGGAGCGACGACCGAGGGACCAATCTGGAAATTTGGGACCCAAATTGCGCTTTCTTCTTACTCGACATTTGGTACTGTTTCTCCTATGTTGTTGGTTAAGAAAGGTAGCTTCACTATGGGGGATAATAGGGGTTATGGAGACAGTTTTGAAACACCATTTCACGATGTAGAGTTGAAATATGACTTCTACTTAGGAGAA
>JAHDSP010000111.1 GCA_018432645.1 Bacteroidales bacterium
ATAAATGAGCATATCATTAAAGGTCGTAGAGTAGAAAGATTACTTTTCAGAGATCCAGTTACTAATAAGCCTGTCACAGATTCTAAACATATAAATTTTTATCAAAAGCAACTACGTATAGTATTACGTAACTGCGGTGTAATAGATCCTGAGAATATCGAAGAATATATTGCAAGAGATGGATATCTAGCATTATATAAATGTTTAAATGAATTAACTCCTACTGAAGTAATAGATATAATTAAAAGATCTGGCCTGAGAGGTCGTGGTGGTGCAGGTTTCCCAACAGGTGTGAAATGGGAAATAGCAGCAGCTAGTCCTGGCCCAGAAAAATATGTTGTTTGTAATGCCGATGAGGGAGATCCTGGAGCATTTATGGATAGAAGTGTGCTAGAAGGCGACCCACATAGTGTGTTAGAAGCTATGGCTATTTGCGGTTACGCTATAGGAGCTCCTCATGGGTTGATATACATCAGAGCAGAATATCCAATGGCAATTAAAAGACTCAAAATAGCTATCAAACAAGCAGAAGAATATGGTTTGTTAGGTAAAAATATTTTTGGTACAGATTTCTCTTTTGACATAGAACTACGCTACGGTGCTGGAGCTTTTGTATGTGGCGAAGAGACTGCTCTCATACATTCAATGGAAGGAAATAGAGGTGAACCAACAGTAAAACCACCTTATCCAGCTGTATCAGGTTATAAAGGTAAACCTACTAATGTTAATAACGTAGAAACTTTTGCTAATATTTCTCCTATAATTTTAAAAGGTCCTGAATGGTTTGCTTCTATTGGTACTGAAAAAAGTAAAGGAACTAAAGTATTTGCCCTAGCAGGAAAAATAAATAATGTAGGTTTAATAGAAGTACCTATGGGCATCACTTTACGTGAAATTATATATGAAATCGGCGGTGGCATCAAAAATGATAAAAAATTTAAAGCTGTTCAAACAGGTGGTCCATCTGGCGGTTGTCTGACAGAAAAACATTTAGATACTCCTATAGAATACGAAACTTTAGTGGCAGCAGGCTCAATGATGGGCTCGGGTGGTATGATAGTAATGGATGAAGATGATTGTATGGTTTCTGTTGCTAAATTTTATCTTGATTTCACAGTAGAGGAAAGCTGTGGCAAATGCGCTCCTTGTAGAATTGGTAATAAAAGGTTAAATGAAATTTTAGATAAAATCACTAAAGGTAATGGTACTATGGAAGATATCGAGCTACTAAAAAATCTTTGCATGGTTATAAAAGATACTGCATTGTGTGGATTAGGTCAAACATCACCTAATCCTGTTCAATCTACCTTAGAAAATTTCTGGGATGAATATGTAGAGCATATAGTAGATAAAAAATGTAGAGCAAGCAAATGTAAGGATTTAATACACTATTATATTGATCCAGAAAATTGTACTGGTTGTATGGCTTGTGCACGTAAATGCCCTGTAAATGCCATTGCAGGAGAACGTAAACAAGTTCATGTGATCAATCAAGATTTATGTACCAAATGTGGTACTTGTTTAGAAACATGTAAATTTAATGCAGTTTATATAATTTAAAAAAGGGAGATACAATATGGAAACTGTTAATATAACAATAAATAATATACCATTAGAAGTACCTAAAAGTACTACTATCTTACAAGCAGCAAGGATGATAAATATAGAAATTCCTACTTTATGTCATATGAAATTAGAAGATTTCTGTATAGAAAATAAACCTGCTGGTTGCAGAATTTGTATGGTAGATGTAAAAGGTCGAAGAAACTTAGTTCCTTCATGCGTTACAGAATGTACTGAAGGTATGGTAATAGAAACAAACAACCCACGTATTATCAATGCACGTAGAACAGTCTTAGAATTAATTTTAAGTGACCATCCTTTTGAATGTCTCATTTGCCCTAAAAATGGAAAATGTGATTTACAATCATTAGCTCAAGAGCTTGGCGTTAGAGAAATTAGATATACTGGTGAACAATCTACTTATAGAATGGATACCTCACAAGCTATCATCAGAAATCCTGATAAATGCATTATGTGCCGTAGATGCGAATTGATGTGTAATACAGTTCAAACTTGCGGTGTATTATCTGCTGTCAATAGAGGCTTCATGTCTGTAGTAGCCCCAGCTTTTGAACAAAATCTCGATCATAGTCCATGTACTTATTGTGGACAATGTGTAGCTGTTTGCCCTACTGCTGCCTTGACAGAAGTAGATCAAACTGGTAAACTTATTCAAGCTTTAGCAGATCCAGATAAGGTTGTTGTAGTGCAAACTGCTCCCGCTGTCAGAGTAACGTTAGGAGAAGAATTTGGGATGAAACCAGGTACTATAGTTACTGGTAAAATGGTTACTGCTCTTAAAAAACTAGGATTTGACTATGTTTTTGATACGGATTTCGCTGCAGATTTAACAATTATGGAGGAAGGTACTGAGTTATTAAATCGTTTAACAAAATATTTGAATGGAGATAAATCTGTTAAATTACCAATTTTAACCTCTTGCTGCCCAGCATGGGTTAATTTCTTTGAGAAAAATTTCCCAGATTTAATAGATATACCTAGCACCGCAAAATCTCCACAACAAATGTTTGGCGCTATAGCAAAAAATTATTTTGCTAAACAACTTAATATACCGAGAGAAAAATTAGTTGTCGTATCAGTAATGCCTTGCGTAGCTAAAAAATATGAAGCTCAAAGAGAAGAATTCAGAGTAAATAATGATCCCGATGTTAATATTAGCATTACTACACGTGAACTAGCTACCTTGATAAAACAAACAGTTCAAGATTTCAATAGTTTACCAGAAAGTGATTTCGATAGACCTTTAGGTGAATCTACAGGTGCTGCTGCTATTTTTGGTACTACAGGTGGTGTGATAGAGGCAGCTGTGAGAACAGCTTATGAATTATACACTAAAAAACCTTTACCTAAAATTGAATTCGAAGAGTTACGCGGTATGGAATGGATCAGAAAAGCAACAGTAGATTTTGATGGTCTAAAACTAAACATCGGCATTGCTCATGGCTTAGGTAATGCACGTAAACTTTTAGAAGAGATACAAGCAGGTAAAAGTGAATTTCACGCAATTGAAATA
>JAHDSP010000066.1 GCA_018432645.1 Bacteroidales bacterium
ATACTAAACATGTAGTTCTGACAGGTGGAGAGCCAATTTTATATCCTTTAGACCAATTAATTAATTTATTTCATGCTCATAATTATTACATACATCTAGAGACAGCAGCCACAGCACAATGGATAAACAATATAGATTGGATTTGCGTTAGTCCAAAAAATCATTCGTACATTTACAACGAATGGTTAAAGAAAGCTAATGAGTTAAAAGTGATAATAAGTGATTTGGAAGATTTCGCTTTTGCTGAAGAATGTTCTAAATTAGTGTCAGAGGAATGCTATTTATTTCTACAACCAGAATGGTCTAAATCAAAAAAAATATTACCAGAAATAATAAAATACATTTTTAATAATTCTAAATGGAGATTGTCAATACAGACACATAAATATTTAAATCTCAGGTAGAAGTAATACTTTTAGGAAGTATTTTAAAATGATTTATCAATTTAAAAATATAACGGATCTTCTCCCTAATTAATAAATTTTTAATAGATTAGTAGTTTGATAGTTATTGAGAAAATCTAGTTTTTTAATTATATGAATTTATTACCTTCATAAAATAAAACCAAACACCACTTAACATAGACTGATACTAATATCTAGTCATATTTTTTTTAATATTTTTAGAGAAATCCATTTTACTATACAGATTCTATGTAAGAACAATTTTAGATAATATTAAAAATTAATAAAAAATTATTAAAAAGTATCAGCGAAATAGTAATATAAACAATAGAACCTATAAAAGTATAATGAAAAATTGCATTTTTTTTCTTTTTTCTTTTATAAAAAGTGTAATATGAATATATATCTTTCTCTTTCCTAAAAATTTTAAAAAGCCCAGCAATTAACCATACTAAAAACCACAGAATAAATGGTCCAGAAATTATTGTATAGAAGCCAAGTGCTTTCACTCCAGGAATGTTTGCATCTAAGATCTTCATTTTTTGAGGGAAATTTTCATTTATAGTAATGCAAATATTATCAATAATATTAAATTTTGTGTAACTTTTACCTTGTTCATCTATGTATAAATATTGAAAATCATTTGTTAAAAGTAAAATGCTATCTTTATTGAGATAAAAATATGAATAAATTTCAGTAGTATCTGGTACAAAAAATAATAAATTTTTGTAG
>JAHDSP010000292.1 GCA_018432645.1 Bacteroidales bacterium
AACTTGTCATCGCACGACAGATGGGCGTGGGACAAGTATAGAGAGATAGTTAGGCAAAGATATGAATAACATACTGTAAAGTATAACAAATATTTGTTATTATTCATTCCTCACCCCTTTCTCCTTTATCTTAACACATCTTATTACTTTAAATTATTTATTGAGATAGACGATTAGTAAGGTGCCTCATAGGATCCATAATAGTCTTCATCAAAATCTTCATTGATTTTTGACTGAAAAACTTGCTTTTCAAAATTGATATTAGAAATGTCCTCATCAGTAAATAATGCAAACTGATTGAGAAAATAAAGATTTACAGTTCCTAATGGGCCATTTCTATGTTTTAAAAGGATTATTTCAGCTTTATTTTTAACTGCTGCTAATTTGTCTTCATCTACTTGCTCTTCTTTCATATAGTATTCAGGTCTATAAATACCTATTACAATATCGGCATCCTGTTCTATAGCTCCAGATTCTCTAAGGTCAGATAATTGAGGGCGTTTAGTGCCACTTCGTTTTTCTACATCACGACTTAATTGTGATAAAGCTATCACAGGTATATTTAATTCTTTTGCTAGAGCTTTTAATGCTCTACTAATAGATGCTATTTCTTGTTCTCTATTACTATTTCTATCTATTTTAGCTGTCATTAATTGCAAATAATCTATATAGACAGCTTGTATATCATATGCTTGCTTAAGCCTACGTGCTTTAGCTCTTAATTCAAATATTGATAAGGCTGGGGTGTCATCCAAAAATAATTTAACATTAGATAATTTATTCATAGCTTCATTTAAAGTCATCCATTCCATATCATCTAATTCACCTTTCCTTATTCTTTCACTAGATATTTGTGTTTGAGCAGACAATATTCTAATCACTAATTGTGGTGCGGTCATTTCTAAAGAAAAAAATGCTATGGGGACCCCAAACTCTACAGCCATATTACGTGCCATAGATAGAGCAAAAGCCGTTTTTCCCATGCCAGGTCTAGCTGCTATAATTATTAAATCAGATGGCTGTAACCCACCTGTCAGCTGATCTAAATGATAATAACCTGATACTACGCCAGTATATTCACCTTGATTTTTATAAGCTGTTTCTATTTGTTCTCTCACCACTTGGAGTACTGATGGCATAGATCTAAAAGAACGTCTGAGATTTTGTTCATTAATTTGGAATAATGCATTTTCAGCTTCATTTAATGTGTCGAAAGCATCAGAAGTAGCATCATAGGCCTCAGTTATAATATTATTAGATATTTCGATTAGTTTGCGTTGTATATATTTTTCTATCAAAATTCGTGAATGATATTCTATATTAGCAGCTGATATTACTCTATCGGTTAATTGCGCTATATATGCTGGTCCACCTATAAAATCTATTTCACCGTTTTTCCTTAAATAATTTGTTACTGTTATCACATCTATTGGTTCACCTATTGGATATAATGCTAATATAGCAGCAAAAATACGTTGATGTGCTTCTTTATAAAATACCTCTGGCTGCAATATATCTATTACCGTGGCTAATGCATTAGGTTCTATTAATAATGCTCCTAATACTACTTCTTCCGTTTCTAAATCACTTGGGGGTATTTTACCACCAAATATTTCTCTAGATTCTATATTTTTAGTCTTTGAACCGCTTGTAGTCGCTTTTTTAGTCGTTGTTTTCTTTTCTTCAGCCATAAAATTTTTCTTATTTTACAAATGTATTAAAAAAAATTATATTTTTGAAAATTTTATTTATTGATATTAAACAATAAAAAATATGATAAATATTATGTATATATATATTGTTAAAAATTATTAGATTTGCAAAAAACAAATATGTCAAATACAATAATTGATAAAAATGTTTTAGATGATGTATTAAAAAAATATAATATTAGCTCTCTGGTTGATACATCTATCAGACAGATGTGCCAAATTGTAAATAAATTAGAAAATGAAACAGGTGTTAGATATATAAGGATGGAGCTTGGTAATCCTGGCTTACCACCTGTACAATTAGGAGTGGATGCAGAGATAGAAGCTCTCAAGCAAGGCATTGCCGCTGTTTACCCTGATATACAAGGTTATAAACCATTAAAAAATGAAATTAAAAAATTTGTAAAAAATTTTCTAGATTTAGATGTAAATGAAGAAAATTGCTTACCTACTATAGGATCTATGATGGGAAGCTTTACTTCTTTTATGACACTCATGCATACTCATAAAAATAGAAAAAAATTATTATTCCTAGATCCGGGTTTCCCTGTTCATAAATTACAAGCCAATGTTTTAGGTTCAGGTACAGATCATTTTGATGTTTATAATTATCGTGGAAAAAAATTAGAAGAAGCATTAGAGAAATATTTATCTACCGAAGAATTTTATGGTCTTATATATAGTAATCCAAACAATCCATCTTGGATAGTTTTCACTGATGAAGAGCTCCAAATAATAGCAAAAATAGCTAAGAAATATGATGTTGTTGTAATTGAAGATTTGGCCTATTTCGCAATGGATTTTAGACAAGATTATGGTAACCCAGGTGTACCTCCATATCAGCCTACAATAGGTAAATATTATGATCAATATATCCTTCTTATAAGTAGCTCAAAAGTATTTTCTTATGCTGGACAAAGGATAGCTATGATGGTAGTTAGTCCAGAATTATTTAATAGACATTTCCCAGATCTCAAAACTAATTTTCATTCGGATCATTTCGGTACTGCATTGATTTTTGAAAGTATTTATAGTGTTAGTAGTGGCACGAGCCATTCTCCACAATATGCTTTGTATGCTATTCTGAAAGCTGTAAATGAAGGTAAATATAATTTTAGAGATGAAGTACTTATCTATGGAGAAAAGGCTAAAATAATGAAAAAACATTTTTTAGAAAATGGATTTCAATTAGTTTATGATAAAGATGTAGATAAGCCCATAGCTGATGGATTTTATTTTACAGTTAAATATCCTGGTCTTGACGGTAATGAGTTTCTTTATCAGTTATTACTGCATGGTATAGGTGCTATCTCACTAAAAATTACAGGGTCAGATATTCATGAGGGAATAAGAGCCTGTGTATCATTGATACCAATGGAAATGATGGATGAGCTAGGCAGAAGGTTGAAAATTATGAAAGAAAATATTGAACAAAATAAAAAATAAATAAAAAATATGGCAAAATTTAAAGGTGCAATAGTAATAGACATAGAAAAATGTAAAGGGTGTGGCTTATGTGTAGAAGTTTGCCCTCAAGATGTAATAGTACTTGGTAATAATGTAAATGCCAAAGGTTATTTCTATGCAGACATAATTAATGAAGATTGTACAGCTTGTGAAAATTGCGTTATGGTTTGTCCAGACACAGTTATTACGCTGTATAAAGCAAAACTAGAAGTTTAATGTTTAAAAAAAAAGTACAAAATATGGGAGAAATACGTTTAATGATGGGAAATGAAGCTATTGCTGAAGCAGCTATTCGTGCTGGTTGCGATGGCTATTTTGGTTACCCCATCACCCCTCAATCTGAGGTATTAGAATATTTAATGGCTGAGAAGCCTTATGAACGTACCGGCATGGTAGTTTTACAAGCAGAGAGTGAAGTAGCATCTATCAATATGCTATATGGTGGTGGTGCTGCTGGCAAAAGAGTTATGACTACATCTTCTAGCCCTGGTATTAGCTTAATGCAAGAAGGAATTTCTTATATGGCTGGTGCAGAAATTCCTTGCCTAATAGCAAATGTTGTGCGTGGAGGTCCCGGATTAGGAACTATTCAACCTTCTCAAAGTGATTATTTCCAAGCTACTAAAGGTGGTGGACATGGAGATTATTATTTGTTCGTTTTAGCTCCTTCTTCTGTTCAGGAAATGTCTGACTTTGTAAAACTCGGTTTCGAAATGGCTTTTAAATATCGTAATCCAGCAATGATCTTATCAGACGGAGTTATTGGCCAAGTAATGGAAAAAGTCGAACTTTTTGATCCTATACCTAGAAGAACTGAAGAGGAAATTATTAAAGAATGCCCTTGGGCTACTACAGGAAAAACTCCAAATAGAGAACGCAATATTATTACCTCGCTAGATCTAGATCCCATTAGACAAGAAAAACATGTAATGCATCTCAAAGAAAAATATGAAAAAATGAAAGAAGATGCTATGTGGGAAAATATTAAAACTGATGATGCAGAGTACTTAATAGTAGCTTATGGTTCTAGTGCAAGAATTGGCCAAAAAACAGTAGATTTAGCTCGTGCAGAAGGTATTAAAGTTGGTTTATATAGACCGATTACTTTATATCCTTTCCCAGATAAAGAACTTGAAAGATTGTCTAAGCAAGTAAAAGGGATTTTGTCTGTAGAGATGAGTTTAGGTCAATTAGTAGAAGATGTTAGATTGGCAGTGCATGATAGAGTGCCAGTAGAGCACTATGGAAGAGTAGGTGGGTCAATACATACTCCATTCCAAGTATTAAATGCATTAAAAGAAAAAATTGTTAACAAGTATTAAAGATTGTAATTATGGATGTAAAATTTGAAAGTTGGAAAGAAATAATAAAAG
>JAHDSP010000234.1 GCA_018432645.1 Bacteroidales bacterium
TTCAAACATGTAGGAGATAAAAAAGTTAATAATGAGCAATTGAAAGAAGAGCTAAAGAATAGAATATCAGAGAGCAATCTACTATGCATAAAGCCTAAAAAGGAGTTCAAGAAGGCGGTAAAAGACGTCAAGAGTAAAAAGGTAATAGTTAACAAAAAGGAAATAAAACGAGGTCTATACAGTGTAGAAATAGTAGAGGGCAAAATAGACAATTTTAAAAAATGGTTGATTAGATTTCACGGAGTGGCTACTAAGTACTTACAGAGCTACTTGATGTGGTTCGTAGTGATGAATAAATACCTGAAAGATAAGATAGATCCAGACATTGGCAGGCTGTTAAACCTGTCATCCCACGACAGATGGGCGTGGGACAAGTATTGGAAATTGATGAAACAGAGATATAAATAACAATAGTTAAGTATAACAATATATTAGTTTTAAACATTCCCCTTTTTTCTTGCCCAAACGTATATTTTTAAAAGTAATAAAGAAGGAATATTTTAGTTATAACGTATCAACTTTATATTTTATTTACTTAAATTTGATTGCCCACAATAAACATTATAGAACCAAATCATAATTAAACAGTAAACGTAAAAATGAACTCTTAATTTTATTTCAGCTTTTATTATACTATAATCCTTATCTTTTTAATACAAGAGTTTTCATTATTAGTAAGATGAAAGAAATAAAAATATACAACGTTTTTTATTTAAATCTATAGATATTTTTTTCCAAGTTTTTACTTGTTTGGTTTTAATAAATTGATTAGAAGTAGAAAGCTCAGCAGCTACAGACAAAAGCGTATCATCATATAATGTATGTATTAGTGTTTCAAAAGTCTTTTGCGAACGATATGGAGCTTCCATAAAAATTTGAGTATATCTGTTTTTTTTACTTTCTTTTTCTAAATATTTAATTTGTCCTTTTAGTTTATCTACATTTTTATTTAGATAACCATGAAAAGAGAAATTCTGACCATTCAATCCACTAGACATTAATGCTAGAATAATAGAAGAAGGCATTGTAAATGGCTTAACATCAATATTATTTAATTGAGCTGTTAATACTATTTCGCTACCAGGATCTGCGACACATGGTGTACCAGCTTCAGAAATCAACCCAATATCATTACCTGCTTTTATGTATTTTAACCAGTCATTATTAAAATAATTTTTATAATTATGCTCATTATATTCTGTGAAAATCACTTGGCTATCGAGACTATGTCCACAATAATGCAAAAATGCTCGTGCAGTTTTCTCATCTTCCACAATAAAATATTTCAATTTCAAAAGTGTAGTAAGGTCATTTTTAGTAATATAATCAACATTTTTAATTTCACCGATAGGGCTAGGAATTAAATACAATATACCAGACATGATTTTTTAATAATAATTACAAAGGTATGAATAATTATATTTTTTTGATTTTTCGTTTTATTAATAACTAATTTGTTGATGAGTTGATGAGTTGAGCAAAATACTATTTGTCTGTTTTTATTAATCCACAAATGCACACAAATGAGCTCAAATTAAAAATAAATGTTGATTAGTTGATGTGTTGATTAGTTGAAGTAAAATGTTTAAAATACATTAAATTATTTTTCTATTAAATATTAGGGAAACATTATTTATATTACACAAAATAAAATTGAAGCTAATAGCAAATAAATATTATTTTTGCAAAAGGTATAGTTTATATATATAATTAAGATAAATTATTTTACTATGAATTTTATCAATGAATTATTTTTTGGTACAGGTATAGCTCATTCAGTATTTATAATTGTCATTATAGTAGCTATAGGAGTATATTTAGGCAAAATAAAAATTTTTGGAATATCTCTAGGTGTAACATGGGTATTATTTATAGGAATTCTTTTTGGACATTTAGGTTTCATCGTAGATGAACATGTAATCAGCTTTGTCAAAGAATTTGGTTTAATATTATTTGTGTATTTTATAGGATTGCAAGTAGGCCCTAATTTCTTTTCTTCATTAAAAAAAAGTGGATTAAAATTAAATTTATTAGCATTATTAATTGTTGTATTAGGTGTTTTAACAACATATATATTACATAGAATTACTAAAGTGCCGATGTCTACTATGACGGGAATACTATCTGGTGCTGTAACTAATACACCTAGTATGGGAGTAGCACAACAAACATTTTTAGAAATGACAGGACATGCTGACCCATCAATTGCTCTCGGTTATGCAGTAGCTTATCCATTAGGTATTTTAGGTGTGATTCTTGTAATTATATTATTACGATATATTTTTAAAATCGACATAAATAAAGAAAAAGAAGATATAGAACAATCTGACAATAAAAAAGAAACCCAAGCTCAAGTATTTTCTTTGCAAATAACTAATCCCAATGTTGCCGGAAAAAGTATTTATGAAGTAAAAAAATTAATAGAAAAAGATTTTGTAATTTCTCGTGTTTTGCACTCTGAAACAAATAATATCGAAATAGCTCAACCTAAAACAATCTTAAATAAAGATGATAAAGTATTAATAGTTACTAATTTACAAAATTATAATGAAATATTGCAATTGATAGGTAAACCCATAGAAATGGACAAAGATCAATGGGACAAGCTCGACCATAAATTATTCTCTGAACAAATAATTATTTCGAATTCCAAGGTCAATGGTAAAACTATAGGACAATTAAAGCTAAGAAGTAATTTTGGTATCAACGTTACTAGGGTAAATCGTGCTGGTTTTGAGCTGGTAGCTAATCCTAATTTAACACTACAGATAGGAGACAGACTGACAGTGGTAGGTAGTGAATCGGCTATATATAATGTAGAAAAATTTTTAGGAAACTCTTTGAAAAAATTGAACGAACCAAATCTATTTGCTATTTTTATCGGTATAGCTTTAGGAGTTCTTTTAGGAAGTATTCCATTTAAATTACCTGGTATTCCACAACCTATAAAACTAGGTTTAGCAGGTGGTCCATTAATAGTAGCAATATTATTAAGTAATTTCGGTACTAGATATCATATTATTACTTATACAACTGTAAGTGCTAATCTAATGGTCAGAGAAATTGGTATTGCTATGTTTTTAGCAGCAGTAGGAGTAAGTGTGGGTACAGATTTTGTAAAAACTATTGTAGATGGAGGTTATATTTGGGTAGCTTATGGAGCAATTATTACCATTTTACCTATTTTAATCGTTGGTATCATTGGTAGATTATTTTTCAAAATAAATTATTTAACTCTCATTGGTTTGATAACTGGTAGTGTTACCGATCCGCCAGCTCTAGCTTTTGCTAGCTCACTATCAGATAATGATGCTCCCATAGTTAGCTATTCTACAGTTTATCCACTTACAATGTTTCTTCGCATTATCACTGCTCAGATCTTGATTTTATTTTTTGTTTAGATTCTAATACAAATACTTGTTTGGTATTTTCATCTACTTTCACTACTTCAGAAACTCGTCTGCCTACTAACCATATGATCTGGCCAGTTGCATCTTCTAAAACAAATTGAAAGTGTTTCTCTATGGGAGTAGCTTTTTGATTTATTAAAAAATCACTAATCTTAACAAGTGATTTCATACCAAAAGGTACAAACGAATCCCCTTCTTTTATTTTTCTTAATTTCAATGGAAAATTAATCTTTTCTATATCCATAAAGGCAAAATGGGGCATTTTATTTATACTTAATTCATCTGATGATACTATTTTAATATTTATCTCAAACGGTTCTTTAATAGTTTTAATGTTTTTAGTAATAGTTATTTCGGGGAAAGTAGTGTGATTATTTATAACATACAATGTACTTTTTTGAGTATAAACATTGTAATTAGGTAAAATAAATTGTCGAGTTTCATTTTTAGGTAAAGCCTTGATAATATTTTGTATTTGATCAATAGTAGCTGACAGTGGAGATAGAATAAAGTGCAAAACTGCAATGTCTGATAAGTGCAATTGCAAAAAATTAATAGAAAAACTCATATCTTCATAATAAATAATATAAGGCGCTAAATAATTTTTTAATAAAAGATCATAGGTATCACTTTGCTCTTGTAAAATCTGAATATTATTAAGTATAGTTTTTTCAACTCCTGGACGCATATCATTGATTAACGGCAATAGCTCCTGCCGAATGCGATTTCTCAAAAATATTAGCTCATTATTAGTTTTATCTATTCTGTAAGGTATATTTTGTACGTCAGCATAATTCTCAATATCTTTTCTAGATACATGCCAAAGTGGACGAATGATTTGAGATCTTTTCTGAGGTATACTGGATAGACCAAATAATGTAGCTCCTCGCAAGATATTAATAAAAAAAGTTTCTATAACGTCATTAGCTTGATGTGCTAGAACCAAATAATCATAATTATATTTTTCTATTAATTCCTCGAAATAGTCGTATCGCAGTTCTCTAGCAGCTTGCTCGATAGATAATTTATGCTCTTTTGCATATGTATTAGTATCCACTTTTTTAATATAAATCGGTATATCACGATTTGTAAAATATTCTCTCACAAACTGCTCATCCTCATCACTATCATTGCCACGTAATTGGAAATTCACATGAGCTACAGCTATATTCAGGTTTAATTTCATAAAAATATTAGAAAGCACCATACTATCTACTCCTCCGCTCACACCTATTATAAATTTAAGTTGCTTATAATTTCTATCTATTTCTTTTAAAAAATTATTAACTGTACTTTCTATTTTCACCATAGTAAAAAAATAATTTCTGGATCTATAATATTGTTTTTAATGAACTGCTTATAATCTCTAATTTCTAATAATAAAGCATTTTCTACATCAGATAAATCTACTAATAGCAAACTAGTGGGTATATTTACATCTGTATTTAATATTGTTTTATAAATCATAAAATAATCACTAGGCTCTGTTTTGCCACCTATGTAATATCGAGTCATTACAATTTCATTTTTCATCAGATCTATAAAGCCATCACGGCATTTTCTAATTTTATAAGTTTCATTATTTACTAATGTTTGTTGCATTATCCATTGATATGCTATATCTATAAATTTATTAAAAATTTTCTCAAAAGGTTTTTTAATATGCATTAATGGAGTTAAATTTTTAGGAAAGTCAGGAACATATTCTTCCAATATTTTCAATGAATTGACTGCAAAACCATTTTTTTTAATTTCTTGGATATCGAAATAATGTATATTAACTTTAGCTTTATTATTTTGTAATATTATCTCATCTGCTAAATTTAATGCACCACTACGATACATATTTATCAGTTTTAGTTCATCTAAGGAAAGGCTAAAATTATCTTTTACTTCTAAATCAAAAATATTTATAAAATGTTGCAGCTCTGAGGCAGATAATCTATAATCCAATTTTAATTTTGATATATTTAGATCGCTTATAGCTATCAAATTATCATCTGCATCATATATCCACGGCATAGTATATAAAGTTTGCCAAATAGTAGAATGAAATAAAACCTCATCATTTCTAATATATGAAGCCCAGCTATACTTGGCCCACCAATAATCATCTGGAAATTGCAAAATCCAATGTAAAAGTAAATTACTTTTTTCTAAATTTATATTTGCTAAAAAATCATCTATCCCTTCAATAGTCCAATCATCAATATTTTCCTCAACTATTGGCTTTATATCACTATTCCCTCGTAGCTTTGCCTTGTCATCTTCAGTTAATTGATTTTCTATTTTTATTTTTTTAGGAAATTTATTTACATTTAATTTTTCAAATATTGATATGAATTGAGATAGAGGTAATTTGAAATTATATTCATACCATTTAAAATTTACAAAATTTTTATTATAAGAAAAATAATATTCTAATTCTTTGCTTGGTAGATACAACTCATTTGGTTTACACCACTCATTATTTATATTTACAATGCATTCAAAACTTTGTAATAATTCATAATCTACTTTATCTAAATTAGCTAAAAACAAATCCCAAAATTTACGATAAGCTTTTTTATGAATATATATAGTCAATTGATGATTTATACCTTTCTGATCATCATAAGGTTTTATTTGAAGAGAATAGAATAAATTAACAATATTTTCATTTTTTATAAGTGCTGGGTTAATATTCATAGCTGGATCTGGAGCTCCATAAAGGAAAACATTGCTAATCTCCTCATCCCAGAGCTTCCATTTATTATCTGAAGTATACAACCATGGATAATCACTTAAATTATAAAATTTATTTTTATTATTTGGCAAAACTAGCTCTGGATTTTGAGCTAAAAGTTCATAAAAAAATTCTATCTGTTGAGAATTATATTTTTTATTAAAATTGAATTTTTTCAATGCAAAAGCGAAATCATGCTCATCAATAATTCGAATAGATAACTCTTTTTTTATCAATTCTATAAAATTAGTTTTATCAATCAGCTCTATATTAATCCAATTTTTTTTGTTCCATAATTTATTTAAAACATTTTTAGGTATGAGCTCTAGCAACATTTTATTTCTGGGGAAAGCAACAAGAGAATAATGATAATATCTATTATCATTTGTTAAAATAGAGTTATTATTTTTAAGAAAATCAATCCATTGCTCGAACCATAAATTCTCAATAGGATGCTCATTAAAAGATAAAGAAAAAGCCTCATATAAATCGGCAGTTAATAAATTTCTATTACATAACTCTTTTAGAAAATTTGTGAATAATTTTTTCAGTTGATTCAATAAAACTTTATTCTCATTAATAGCTGAGTTATCCCATGGTATCTGCTCGCGAGTAGGTGTGGTCGTAAAAAACCCATGCACAATAAATGGCAAATGCAATATTTCTCTAGTAGGGAAAAAAACAAAAAGTGGATTAGCAAGATATAGCTTTTCTAATGAAAGAGCTAAAGATAATTTTTTTTGATTATTATTAATTTTACTAATGACCAAATACTTTTCATCAGCTAAA
>JAHDSP010000436.1 GCA_018432645.1 Bacteroidales bacterium
AGATGAATATGGATGTGTTGATACAATGGGAGCAAATATAATTATTAAAGAAGCTAATACCTTTTATATTCCTAATGCATTTACACCAAATGGGAACGATTTAAATGAAATATTTAATATTACAGCAACTAACATAAATCCGAATACTTTTGAAATGAGAATTTATGATAGATGGGGAAAACAATTATTCTATACTACAGACGTAAATCAAGGGTGGAATGGTACATATAAGGGAGAACCTGTCCCTCAAGGTATTTATACTTATATTATAAAATTTGAAGATTCACAAGGCTATAAAAAAGAGATAGTAATAGGTGAAGTTATATTACTAAAATAGTTTTTGTTATTACAATAGAACTATTTGAAGATAGTTTAAATTGATAACCTCATAATGTTTTAATAATTTTGTATAAAATTATTAAAACTATTATGGAGATTGCAATTTTGAGTATTGGGGATGAACTTTTGAGAGGTATTATAGATAATAAAAATGTTTCATATATAGCTAATCAATTATTTATCAATGGCTTTCAGACTAAAACTATATTGTCAGTAGGTGATGATATTAATGTTATTGTCAATGCTTTAGATAAATTATCAAAATCACATAATTTGATAATCACTACGGGGGGCTTAGGACCTACTCCAGATGATAAAACTATTGAAGCTATTGCTGATTGGTTAAATGTTCCAATCGTATTAAATGATGAAGTAAAGAGAACTATACAAAATTTTTATAAAAACCAGGAAGTAAAATATACTCAAATGAGAGAACGGATGGCAATGGCGCCACAATCTGCTGAATTATTACCTAATCCTGTCGGAGCAGCGCCTGGTATTAAAGTCAAAAAAAATAATGTAATATTATTTAGTCTGCCTGGAGTGCCACAAGAAGCACAAACTATATTCGATCAGTCTGTCTTACCATGGATTATTAATAATTATTCTGCTTATTTATGGCGTGTAGCTTATACTTTTAGAAATACTCGAGAAAGTGAAATAGCTGCATTTATAGAACCAATGTTAGAAAAATTTGATACCTTGTCAGCTGCTTATCTTCCTTCTTATGGTTATCTCAGAATAGTTTTCACTGCTAAGAAAGATTATTCACAAAATGAAGGTTTTAAAAAATTTATCAGTAGTTTAATATATACTTTTAGAGAATTTTTTGTTTATGATGATATAGATAAACCAGAAGTATATTTGCATAAATTACTTGTAAATTCTAAAAAAACATTGTGTACGTTAGAGAGTTGTACTGGTGGCACTGTAGCAAGTAAAATTGTTTCTAATGCTGGTAGTTCTGAATATTACAAAGGGACCTTAGTATGCTATTCTAATGAAATTAAGGAAGAAATATTAGATGTACCAGAAGAAATAATAGCTAAAAAGGGTGCTGTTAGTAAAGAAACTGTAAAATATATGGCTGAAAATGGGAAAGAATTATTCAATACAGATTATGCAGTGGCTATAAGTGGTATAGCTGGACCTACTGGTGGCACTCAAGATAAACCTGTTGGATTAGTACATTTCGCCATAGCTACACCAACAAAAATTTTTCATAATGAATTTAATTTTCATGGTAATAGAGAAATAGTTATAGAATCAGCTTCTAACACTGCTATTTTACTATTGATTCAGCATATAACACATTTTAATTTTGAATAGTTTATATAAAACTAAATAATAAAGGAACATTTTTTGCGTAAAATAATCATTATCTAAATTGCATTTCATAACAAATTATGAAGAAAGAAAAAAAGAAATTACTATTTTTATTACTCATTACACTGATTATAATGCTGATAATATATTTTATAATTAATAAATCTGAATATTATTTTCCCAAAAGAGAAAATTATAATGTGTATGGAATAGATCTATCCTATTACCAAGGAGACCAGATTAATTGGGATACATTATTATATGGGAATGATTTACCTATAGAATTTGTCTTTTTAAAGGCGTCTGAAGGTATAAGCTTACAAGATAAAATGTTTGAAAAATATGCTAAAGAATTGATAAAAAGGAATGTTTGCTTTGGAGCGTATCATTATTTCATAGCTGACATTAGTGGTAGTGAACAAGCTAAAAATTTTTTGAATTCTATTAATAATGTGAAAGTAAAACTACCATATGTGATTGATATTGAGGAATATACAGATAGAGAGCTTGCTATAAAAAATTTGAATACTTTTATTCAGACTATTAATAATGAAAAAGATCATGAAATAATGATTTATACAAATGTATCTACATATTATGATTTAATAATCGGTAATGATCTGGATCATTTGCCTTTGTGGATAGCGTCATATAGAATTGATGAGCCACAGTTGCCAAAAGATTTTTTATTTTGGCAATATACAGATAGAGGACGACTAAAAGGAATAAAAACTAAAATAGATTTGAATGTCTTTAATGGTAGCTACAATGATTGGATTAAATATAAAAAAGCATGTGGTTGCCAATAGAATGAATAAAATCAGAACAAACCTAAAACAAGCCTAGTTGTAGTTTAGCTTCTTCAGACATCATATTAGGAGACCAAGGAGGATCAAAAGTTAAATTGATTTTTATATCATTCACACCTTCTAAATTACTAAGAGAAGCTTTGACATCATTTAAAATCATCTCAGAGATGGGACAATTAGGAGCTGTCATAGTCATCGTAATAATTATATCATTATTTTCAGTAATCTCGATATTATAGACTATGCCGAGATCCCATATATTAACAGGAATTTCTGGATCAAAAACTGTTTTTAGAATTTCAATTACATTATCTTTGTTTATCATTGCTAATATTTTTTAATAAATATGCCTCAGCATATAATTTTACTTGTTTAATTAAACTACGTAATCCATTAGAACGGGTAGGAGAGAGATGAGAATGAAGTCCGATATTATCAAAGACTTCAAAATTATAATCTATAATATCTTGCAATGGTTCACCATTAACAAGCTCTAAAACAATAGCTGCCATACCTTTTGTGATAATAGCATCACCATCAGCTTTACAAAACAAACGACCATCTTTATTCTCGCAATATAACCATAATTGAGATTGACAACCATTTATTAAATATTGAGGAGTTTTGTATTTAGGATCTAATGCTTCCAAATTTCTAGCTTTATCGATTAAAATATTATATCTATCCATCCAATCATCAAAGATAGCAAATTCATCTTCTATTTGTTTCGCCTTTAATTCTATATTATTCATAATCAACTAATTCTTGTTAAAAAATTTATATACTGATTTTAGTCCTTCGACTAATTTATCAATATCATCTATCGTATTATAAGGAGCAAAAGATGCTCTAATAGTGCCTGTGACACCTAATATACTCATAAGAGGTTGAGCACAGTGATGGCCTACTCTAACAGCAATTTTTAATTCATCCAAAACTGAAGCTGCATCATAGGGGTGAATATCATTGAAAACAAAAGATAAAGCCCCATAATGTTTTTGCTCTGGGTAAGCAAAAA
>JAHDSP010000049.1 GCA_018432645.1 Bacteroidales bacterium
AGCATACATAGATGAATATACATATAGATTTAATCGGCATTTAATGAATAAAAATATATTTGATAATCTGTTAATCAGAATGGTCCATGCAAAGCCTTGTCCATATAAAATGATTATTACTTAAACGCCTAATTCAATAAAGAAAATTAATAAAAATTTATTATTTTGAAAATATTTCTATAAAATATTCATTAATAAAGGTATTTAACATTTAAAAAATATTAAATAAATATCATTACTTAATTTAAACAAAAATTGATTATTTTTTAAAAAACACTTTTTCAAATCCACATTTCCTCAGCGGAGACCTTTCTTAATTTATTAAAACAAAATTATACTCATAAAAAATATAGCTATTATTAATACATTCACTGTAATAATTTAGTTATTAATTAAACGCCTAATAAATTTCTGTTAAAAAAATACCTATTAAATTTGTAAAAAAAATATGTTATATTCAATGACAGGATATGGTAGTGATAAATTTACTATCTTTAATACAGGATATGAAATTATTATTACTAGCCTAAACTCCAAAAATATCGATATTAATATCCGTACTCCTCAATCGCTGAAAAGTTTAGAAATAGATATTCGTAATTTATTAACTAATAAATTGATAAGAGGCAAAATAGATTTCTATATAAACTACGATGTGCAAAAAGCAAGTCCTACACCTACACTAAACGAAGATGTTCTATATGGATATTTAAATCAAATAAATAATTTTTCATTTAAATATCAAATCAAAGAAATGGAAAATCCACTTGCTACCCTGATAAAACTACCTGGTGTATTCGAAATAGATAAAAATAAATTAACTGAAGCAGAAGTAGAAATCATATATAAAAGTATAGAAAATGCTATTACTCAAGTTATAGAATATCGTAAACAAGAAGGAGAAAAGACACAAAAAGATATTTCTGATAAGATAAATATAATAAAAATTAATACAGAAAAAATAATTGCTCTTAAAGAAGAAAGAGACAAAAAAATCCGTGAAGATTTAATAAACCTCACTAAACAGCTTCCAGACAATATCGAAATAGACCATAATAGATTAGAACAAGAAATACTTTATTATTTAGATAGATTAGATATAAATGAAGAACTTCAACGGTTGACAGCACATCTAGCA
>JAHDSP010000199.1 GCA_018432645.1 Bacteroidales bacterium
GCGCTCCTTGTAGAATTGGTAATAAAAGGTTAAATGAAATTTTAGATAAAATCACTAAAGGTAATGGTACTATGGAAGATATCGAGCTACTAAAAAATCTTTGCATGGTAATAAAGGATACTGCATTGTGTGGATTAGGTCAAACATCACCCAATCCTGTTCAATCTACTTTAGAAAATTTCTGGGATGAATATGTAGAGCATATAGTAGATAAAAAATGTAGAGCAAGCAAATGTAAGGATTTAATACATTATTATATTGATCCAGAAAATTGTACTGGTTGTATGGCTTGTGCACGTAAATGCCCTGTAAATGCTATTGTAGGAGAGCGTAAACAAGTTCATGTGATCAATCAAGATTTATGTACCAAATGTGGTACTTGTCTAGAAACATGTAAATTTAATGCAGTATATATAATTTAAAAAAAGGGAGATACAATATGGAAACTGTTAATATAACAATAAATAATATACCATTAGAAGTACCTAAAAGTACTACCATCTTACAAGCAGCTAAGATGATAAATATAGAAATACCTACTTTATGTCATATGAAATTAGAAGATTTCTGTATAGAAAATAAACCTGCTGGTTGCAGAATTTGTATGGTAGATGTAAAAGGGCGAAGAAATTTAGTTCCTTCATGCGTTACTGAATGTACTGAAGGCATGGTAATAGAAACAAATAACCCACGTATTATCAATGCGCGTAGAACAGTCTTGGAATTAATTTTAAGTGATCATCCTTTTGAATGTCTCATTTGTCCTAAAAATGGCAAATGTGATTTACAATCATTAGCTCAAGAGCTTGGTGTTAGAGAAATTAGATATACTGGTGAACAATCTACTTATAGAATGGATACCTCACAAGCCATAATCAGAAATCCTGATAAATGTATAATGTGCCGTAGATGCGAATTGATGTGTAACACAGTTCAAACTTGCGGTGTATTATCTGCTGTCAATAGAGGTTTCATGTCTGTAGTAGCCCCAGCTTTTGAACAAAATCTCGATCATAGTCCATGTACTTATTGTGGACAATGTGTAGCTGTATGCCCTACTGCTGCCTTGACAGAAGTAGATCAAACTGGTAAACTTATTCAAGCTTTAGCTGATCCAGATAAGGTTGTTGTAGTGCAAACTGCTCCTGCTGTCAGAGTAACCTTAGGAGAAGAATTTGGAATGAAACCAGGCACTATTGTTACTGGTAAAATGGTTACTGCTCTTAAAAAACTTGGATTTGACTATGTTTTTGATACAGATTTCGCTGCCGATTTAACAATTATGGAGGAAGGTACTGAGTTATTAAATCGTTTAACAAAATATTTGAATGGAGATAAATCTGTTAAATTACCAATTTTAACCTCTTGCTGCCCAGCATGGGTTAATTTCTTTGAGAAAAATTTCCCTGACTTAATAGATATACCTAGCACCGCGAAATCTCCGCAACAAATGTTTGGCGCTATAGCAAAAAATTATTTTGCTAAACAACTTAATATACCAAGGGAAAAATTAGTTGTCGTATCAGTAATGCCTTGTGTAGCTAAAAAATATGAAGCTCAAAGAGAAGAATTCAGAGTAAATAATGATCCAGATGTTAACATTAGCATCACTACACGTGAACTAGCTAACTTGATAAAACAAACAGTTCAAGATTTCAATAGTTTACCAGAAAGTGATTTCGATAGACCTTTAGGTGAATCTACAGGCGCTGCTGCTATTTTTGGTACTACAGGTGGTGTGATAGAGGCAGCTGTGAGAACAGCTTATGAATTATACACTAAAAAACCTTTACCTAAAATTGAATTCGAAGAGTTACGTGGTATGGAATGGATCAGAAAAGCAACAGTAGATTTTGATGGTCTAAAACTAAACATCGGCATTGCTCATGGCTTAGGTAATGCACGTAAACTTTTAGAAGAGATACAAGCAGGTAAAAGTGAATTTCACGCAATTGAAATA
>JAHDSP010000056.1 GCA_018432645.1 Bacteroidales bacterium
AAATATACAAGCCAAAGAACTTAGGAGAAAAGAGGTAATAAAAAATAAAAAGAGTAAAAATGATTTGTATGGATTGACAGCCATAGAGAAGCATACAGGCATATTTGTGAATTGGATAAACTATAAATTCAGAGGTGTAGCATCCAAATACTTGCAAAGCTACATAATGTGGTATATAATAAAACACAAATATTTATTAAAGAAATTGATAGAAGATGTAGGCAGGATGCTGAATTTAGCTTCATCGGATCGGCAAGCATGGTATGTGTATATGGAGCTAAGATTAAATCCAATATTGATTTTAAAAGATTAATCTTTTACTTGCCCATTCTCATTTTTTCCCCTTACCTTTGTATAACTTTTTTTATGAATATCTTTTTCCTAGAAAATATTTCCGATATTAACAAAATCAATGGTGATACTTTTAAGCATCTTAAAGCACACCATGTCCGCATTAATGACATCATTTATTTTACTGATGGGAAAGGTACTTTAGCTAAGGCTGTGATTTCTGATTTCTCTAAACAATCTATTACTGCTCATATTTTGGAAACACAGTTGATGCCATTACCTAAAACTAATTCTACTCTTTTTGCTCCTTTATTAAAGCAATCAGAAAGGTTTGATTGGATGATAGAAAAAGCTGTTGAGTTAGGTGTCAGTAATATAATTCCTATAATTACTGAGCTTACCATCAAATCATCTGTTAAAATCTCTAGATTGCAAAATATCATAAAAGCAGCTAGTCTACAATCTCTGAAATATTACTTTCCTACTATTTCTGAACCGATTGTATTCGATGAAGCTATTAAATTAAATAAAAGTTCCAAACGTGTGATAGCTTATTGTGGTGATGAAATACAAAAATTAGATCTATTCGAATGTATGAATGCTAATGAAGATGTTTCCATTTTTATAGGACCAGAGGGAGATTTTACTTCTGAAGAAATTAATAAAGCTATTGCTTATGGTATAATACCTGTGTCTTTAGGGCATCAACGTCTCAGAAGTGAAACTGCTGCTATTTTTAGTTTATCTATTTTTGCATTAAAAAATCATCTATGAAACGGTTATTAATAATTTTTTTAATTTTAAGCTCTTCTTTAGTTTTTGCACAAAACAAAGTTTATAGTGTCAAGGTAGCATTATTAAAGTATTCAGGTGGTGGAGATTGGTATGCTAATCCTACTTCTTTGCCAAATCTTGCTATATTTTGTAATCAAACAATTAATACCAATATAGATCCTAATATTCCTGAGGTAGAGCCTGGTTCTCAAGATATTTTTAATTATCCATTTATCCATATGACTGGTCATGGTAATGTCATATTTTCTGACCAAGAAGCTGCAAATCTTAGAAAATATTTAGAATCAGGTGGTTTTTTGCATATTGATGATAATTATGGTATGGATCCGTTTATTCGACCACAAATTAAAAAAATTTTCCCAGATATCGAGCTTATAGAATTGCCTCCCTCCCATCCTATTTTTAGTCAATATTTTAATTTCCCCAATGGATTACCCAAAATTCATGAACATGATGGTAAAGCTCCTCAAGCTTTTGGTATTATTCTTAATGGTAGATTAGTTTTGCTATACACTTATGAATGTGATCTGGGCGATGGTTGGGAAAGTGAAGAAGTACACAATGATCCTCCTGAGGTTAGGCTAAAAGCTCTACAAATGGGTGCTAATATCATTCATTATGCTTTCAATTTATAAGTATTAATTATCTATTTCTTTCATAATTCTCCATTCTGCTGGATAGTAATTATTTATCCTACCACCATTTATTATTTTAATCCATCCTAATGCTAAATTTTGGAATTTTACTAAATAAATGCCTTCGTCAGCTTCTATAGTGAAAGATATTTTTTGTAAATATGATTGTGCTTCAGATAAGCTAAGTGTGATGCTCTGTATATCTGATGATTTATAAATGGATAGAGCAAATTGTGGTGATGGTATTTGTTTTTTTTCTTCTATGTAATTAGTCCCAATAGTCAATATCTTTCCATTAAAGTAAATAAAATCTTTTTCGAACCAATCTTCAATTTTTTTTGTAATCAAATTAATGTTTTTTCTCCATTTTTTTAGTTTTAAATCTTCAGTTAGATTAATATAATCGACCTTATCAAGTTTATTAATTGAAGTTAATTTTATTGGATTTAAGTTTTTTTTATTTGAGTGATTTATTTGCTTAATCTCATTATTGAAATTATTCTTCTTGAAAATCGCATAATAAAAACCCTCTGATTTGGATAAATGAGGAAAAAATCTATATCCGTATTCAGATGTTACAATTCCCCACTCTGATGGTATTTGCAATTTTATTTTTTCGAAACCATTCTCGATGATCCATTTAGCTATTTCTTCATTTTCTTCAGAGGTAAAAGAGCATGTACTATAAATCAGATAACCATCTTTTGGGATTATATCAAAAATTTTTTTTAAAATATCTTTTTGTCTTTTCACACATTGATAGATATAATTTAATGAAAAATTATCTTGCCATGCTTGGTATTTCCTAAAAAAACCACTTCCTGTGCATGGAGCATCTAATAATACTATGTCAAATTGATTTTTTAAATCAATAAAATCATCTATCTTAGCATTAGATACTATGTAATTAGCTCGCCCCCATTTAGCTAAATTATATTCTAATACTTTTGCTCTATTGTTATTAACGTCATTTGCCCAAAGAATAGAATTATCACTAATCTGCGAATCAATAATGATAGATTTGCCTCCAGGAGCTGCTGCTATATCTAATATTTTTACATTGTCTAAAACATTTAAATTTTTTAATATAAAATCAATGAACATAGATGCTGGATCCATTACATAATAAGCTCCTGCATAGAATAAAGGATCTTTATAAAAATCTGGTCTATTGCTCAGATAATATGCCTCATCGCACCATTGTATTTTTTCAGCTAATGGTAAATAATCTTGTAAATTTTCTAATTTTTTGAATGGATTTATTTTAATTGCTACATTTGCACTTTCATCAAAGGAATTTATAAATTCAGTTGTATCAATTTCACAATATTTTTCTATAGATTTAATAAGTATGGTAGCAATATCTTGTTTTATCATATTTTATTAATTTATTTACAAATTTACTAAAATAATCTTTTTGTTTAAATCCTTGTTGTAACATTGCCCAAATTTTGTACCTTTGTTCTACGGTTAAATGTTTCATCTTTGTAACTTTTTAAGGGAAAGAGGCCAAAGTAAAGCATTTATTCCATCAAGGCAAAGGGGAAAAGCTTTTTTCTCCTTTGACTTGTAAAATAATTTTCTTTTATCTTTTAGTTCCTCTGAAAAAGTTTCATTAATTACTTGAATTTAGTATTTAAAAAAACAATATATTTGTAAAAACTAAAAAAAATGAAAAAATTCTATTTAATTTTTGCCATTATAATCACTATTTCTTGCTTTTTATCTTGCAAAAATGCTAAATGTGTTTATTGTAGTGCAGAATATAAAGGTGAATTCATTGACAGTATAAAATTAGCAAACACACAATATTATTATTCTGCATACATACCAATGCGTCATAAACTAAAAAAATTGCCCACCTTTATTTTTTTTGATCCCCATGCACATCCCGAAATTGCATTGAAAAAATATCAAAATATTGCAGATAGTTTAGGTATCATTTTAGTAGGTTACAATCTATCATCTAATGAGACACCAGCTAATTTTTCATTATCCTATTTCAAACGTTTTATCAGAGATATTAATCGGAAATTACCTATAGATACTTCCCGATTATTTTTCTTTGGTTTCTCTGGTGGTAGTAGAATAGCTACTATGATACAAGAACAATATCATATAGCTAAAGGCATTATTCTATCTGGAGCATCTGCTTATAATCAAAATTTTCTTACTAATAATTTAACACCCATAATTCATATTGTTGGATTGTATGATTTTAATTTTACTGAAATATTTCCTATTTTTACTCAAAATATTAATTCTAATAATATGGGATTTATATTTTTTAGCGGTAAACATGATTGGCCTCCACAGAATATTGCTAACTTGTCAATGCTTATGTTATTAAATAAAAAAAATAAAACTATTGATTTACAAAATTCTTTCGATTCTATTCCTCATTATTTCCTCTATCCTACCCTTTTAAGTTTGCAAAATTTTAATTTAAAAGTTCCTACATCTATGATTAATGAATCACAACGTATTTTTACAAATACAACCATGCCTTTATTATCAGAGATTGTAGATTTGGAATGGTCTAAACAACAAAATATTATCAAATATTTCCAAAATGCTGATGATGAAGCTTTAATCGAAATGATAGATTCTCTCAGAGCAATGAAGCTAAATACAAATAATATAAATGACGAAATGAATTATGCACTTTCTCAACGTTTATTAGCTTATATTGGAATCGTTTCGTATTCATTTACTGTAAATCTATATCAACAAAATAGCCCTTTATTGCCAAAAATTTTAAAGATTTATGAATATGTAGAACCTACCAATAAAGATATGTTATATTTTCAAGTGAAATGGTACCAAAGAATAATGGACACTAGCAAGGTTAATTATTATATCAATAAAGGCAACTCTCTATATCCAGATTTTGAAAAATTGATCAATTTCAAAAAATAAAAATAATGATTAAATAACGTTTTGAGTGGATAAATTATTTAGATTAATATTTAACTGCCCAATTGTTGTTATTAATTCACATATGCACACAAATAAGAACAAAGTGCAATTTTTAAGCCTTTTAATCTTTACCCATACAAAAAGTTATTGAACAAATAAAATTAATTTTCTTTTGCCTTGTTGCTAACAAACGGTATATTTTTGTAGCCAGTAACTATGTCTATTTCATTAGAGGTTTAACGATTAAAATAAAAACTTTTAAAATTTTTATTAAAAATCTTTGTTTGTTTTAATAGAGGTTCAACTCTTTTCTCTGCAAGTGCAATATATTCTTTGCTTATGTCGTAACCTACAAACTTTCTGTCTGTTTTTAAAGCAGCAACAGCAGTTGTTCCACTACCCATAAATGGGTCAAGAACTATGTCCCCTTTAAACGAATAAAGTTGAATTAACCTATACGGTAATTCTTCTGGAAATGGTGCAGGATGTCCGATTTTTTTAGCACTCTCTGCATTTATTGTCCAAATAGATTTTGTCCATTCCATGAACTGCTCTTTTGAAATGGTGTTTTCTTTTTTACCTTTTTCTCTCTTATAATCACCTTTAGAAAAAACCAAAATATATTCATGTATGTCTCTCAATATTGGATTGGATGCACTTTGCCAACTACCCCAAGCTGTCGAAGGACTTGCACTTGCAGCTTTATTCCAAATAATTTCTCCACGCATATTAAAACCAATATCTATCATAATTTTTGAAATATAGTCAGATAAAGGTATATATGGTTTTCTGCCAAGATTCGCAACATTTATACAAGCACGACCACCATTTACTAAAACTCTATAAGTTTCTTTAAAAGCATTTTCTAAGAATTGCAAATACTCTTTTAATGATAAGTCTTCGTCATACTCTTTAGAAACATTATAAGGTGGTGAAGTAATCATTAAATGAACTGAATTGTCGGGCAACTCTTTCATATTCTCTGCTGTACCCAGAATAAATTTGTTTTCTAATTCTTTAGGAAAGTCATTTTCTTTTTTATCAAAGATTTTTTTATCGTCAAGTTCCTTGTAAAGTTTAGAATTATAAAATTTTGAGCTGTCGTGGTTAATTCTTCCATTCGTTCCGAAAGCACTTGTTTCTGTTCCTTTTGGTCTTTTCATTTTAGCCACGGATTAAAATTAGAAATTTTTCTGCTTTTGCAATGTCTGTGTTCTCTTGACTTGCTATTCTTATAATTTCTCCAAGTTTAGATTTTGAAATCATTGAAGAAAAGTAGTTCATATCATTGGTTAAAAGTTCTTTACAATTATTTAAGAGTTGCACTTTGCCTAAAATCGTTTGAAAACCTAATTTTGGTGTATTTTTAATGTAGTCAGAATCTGTTGGATTAGGGTTTAAAGACCAAAAACCTTGGATTACTCCCAAAGTTTTAAGAAAGTCCACTTTTTTTATATAGCTATCGGTTATCGGGCTGTTACCTAAAACAACTATAGGAATTTTTGTTGAATCGATTCCTGATACACGAATATTAATTAATTTTCCAATGGCTTTAAGCATTGAGTCAGAACGCAGTAATCCTGGATTTCCTTTGTGTTGTTTGTAGTCGCCCACATATTCAACTTTGTTTGGATGAGTGTATTTGTAATTTGAAACAATACTCATTTTAATTTCAAAAATTAGTTTTATGTTTTCTGATTTTTGAAAAGTGCTATTTGTTGTGCAAAATGCAAGGTCTGCACTTGACCGTTTCGATAATCCAAGTTCATCGCATACTACACTATTAACTGCGTGCAGTCCAAATTCATTGGCAATTGGTTCAAAAAGTGTTTTACACCATTTTTCAGTATATTGTCCTATTAACGAGTTTCTGCTCTGTAAAGTTTTACCTTCTGCATCTGAACCTTTTGGTACATAAGCAAAGTATCCACCTTGCAAGTTATAAAATAATTGTTCTGGAGAAGCAAAATTCTTTAGAGCTTCAGTAAAAAATTGAATCTCAGTATCGCTATTCCAAAGTGTCATTATATTTTCTTTTTACAAAGATAATCATTTTATTCTTTTCACCTGTCAATATTTTTTGACCATTTCCACTAAGATTTTGATGATAGAAGTTTTACCAAAGTGAATTTGGACGAACGAGTGTAATGAAGTGGGCTCAATTAGTTCCTGTTTGTTACGTTATCAAAGAAAACTGATGGATAGCAACGGTTTTGCCGTAAGGTAGAAATTCTAAAGAGTTTTGCCTGGAGCCTGTCTATTAGTATCTTTATAATTTTTTTCACAATAACTTTTAAAGGTTTAGGTAAATGCAATTTACCTGTAAATTCATACAAATTACTTGCAAATTCATACAAATTTTTTAATAAAAGCACATATCTATTTTTGATACGATCTTTTAAAGAATTTTGTTTTACTTTTTGAGCAAAAGTAATAGTATCTACAAAACCAACATTTTTAAAGAATTTTGATTTGTACACTAGATCTCTCACAACTTTTCTCGGACCGCTCCAAAATATGGTGTCGTGAAAAGCTATTATTCCACCATTCACAACTTTAGGGAACCATAAATCAAAATCTAATTTAACAAATTCATATTCATGTGCTCCATCAATAAAAATAAATTCA
>JAHDSP010000359.1 GCA_018432645.1 Bacteroidales bacterium
CCAATTTCTTTTGAATATAATATCTTTTTATTAGCATTTTTGTCAATTAATATATTTCCTACCCAAATTTCATTAAATTTATATGAAAATAGATTAGCATTTTTTAAAATGAATGACATTAGAAAAATTTGTTTTGCAAAATTATAAAAATAATAATATATGAAAGACGACTATGTTTTTTTAGATAAACTTAATGATGTCGATTTTTTAGATAAACTCCCAGTGGCAGTTAATTATCTGAATTATTTTATTCTAGATGCTGCTATACCTCTGGTGGTGAATACTTTTTTTAATAATATTTTACCTAAAGATAAGTATGCTATCATTTATGGTAAAATTTTAGATAATAATTTTTATATAAATGGCATTTGGCAAAATTCTTTCATTAATCTCAGCTCAAAAAATTATAAATTTTCGATAAATGACACAAATGATAATGATTTAATCAAAAAAGTAGATATTAATTTTATTAATAGCGATGATTTCCCTCTACCACTCAGCTATAATTATTTTTATTATTTACATTTAAATGTTAAAAGTGATATTATTATTTGTACTGAGCATATAATCCCTAAAAATAGTATTTATTTTATTAACCAACTCTTTTATATTATAAACAACATCAAAATTACTTTACAACAAGCTTATTATGATAAATCACAAGACTTTATTGAAAAAATTATAGTTTTAATATCAGACAATGACAATCAGCTTTTAGTAGCAGATCCTTTTGCAACAACTTATTTAGATATTCCTAATTATTTATCTTCTTGCGAGAATTTTTACCAAGCTACATCTTCATTTGATGAATATTTTAATATTAAAGTTAAACAAATAGCTTTAGAGAGTACAAATGACAAATTATTATTAAATGATAATAAAAATACTATTGCTTTTATAAATATTTATGAAAATACTACATATAATATTAAATTTCATATAATATGTTTAGAAAATAATAATTATAGAACACAAAATTTATATAATGAATCATTAAATAAATATAAAAATATCTTAGAAAATATACAAAGCGTTTATTATGAAATAACAGATAATGTAATTACAGAAATTTCTCCATCAGTTCATAATTATACAGG
>JAHDSP010000384.1 GCA_018432645.1 Bacteroidales bacterium
AAACAATTTGATTTGGCTATCAATGATATGAATATGGCAATTAAATTAGATCCTAAAAATGAAAACGCTTACAACATTAGAGGTATTTGTTATTATAATTTAGAAAAATTCGATTTAGCTATTAAAGATTTTAATAAAGCTATTAAAATAAATCCTAATTATAGCAGTGCTTATTTGAATAGAGGCATGGCATATTATTATATTAGTGAATATGAAAAAGCATTACAAGATCTCACTCAAGCTATTAAATTGGATCCTGAATATCTAGATGCATACTATAATAGAGGATCTATATTAAATGCATTAGAGCAATATATTTTGGCAATAAATGATTTTAATAAAGTGATAGAATTAGATCCTAATGATATAGATGGATATCTCATGAGAGCTATTACATATAGAAATTCTGGAGATTATAGTAATGCTATTAAAGATTTTACTAAGTGCATCGAAATGGACTCTACAGCTGCTTATATATATTATCATAGAGCTATCGCTTATCGTTTTTCTAAAGATTATGATAATGCTCTAGACGACCTTAACAAAGCAATAGACTTATATCCAGATAATTATTTAGCATATAATATGCTCGGAAATATTTATTTTGACCAGGAACAGTATGATGTCGCTCTAAAATATTATCAAAAAGCAATCGAGCTTAATCCAGACTATGTAGTAGCTTATTACTTGCGCAGTTAACCTGGCTTTTACCACTCCTATAGCTTAATCCAGACTATGTAGTAGCTTATTATAATGTTGCTAATATTTATTATGAACAAGGTAATTATTCTGCTGCTAAAAGTTATTTTAATAAAATTGTACTTTTAGATCCTAATGGACCTTATGGCAAAGAAGCTATAAAAGTTTTGAATAATCTTAAAAATATAGGATATTAATTTTTTATTTTAATTAGGAATATTATGAAAAATTTATTTAGGTTTAATTTAATTATTAGTGTTTTTGTCATTTTTACCTTGCCCATGAGTGCACAAAATCACGATTATACAGTAGATGATGGCATTAGCCTAATACAAGCTAATAATTATGACTCTGCTATTATTATTTTAGACAAAATTATTGATAAAGATTCTACTAATATTTTAGCTCTATTTTGGAAAGCTTATGCTCTAGATATAGTAAATCGTGATAATGAAGCTATTAATTGTTATAATAAAATTTTATCGATTAATCCAAATCATTTGCCTGCCATGGTTTATAAATGTAGTGTAGAAAAAGAAATTGCTGATGATAAATTTTCTAATAAATGCTTTAAAAAAGCTATCTCCATTAAACCAGTTGATTATTTAGATTATCTATCTCGTGGATTGGCTTATTATAATTTAAAAAATTATCAAAATGCTTTGAATGATTATAATAAAGCCATAGAGTTACGTCCTGATTTTGCTTATACTTATATGCTAAAATCCAATGTTTTTTTAGAAAATAATAATTATGATTCAGCACTGGTTTGTGTAGATAAGCTATTAAATATAAATCCTTATTATATAAGAGGTTATATTTATAAAGGATATATTTATATGGAAAAAAATCAAGATGATGATGCTCTGAAATTTTTTAAAAAAGCTATTGAGCTGAATGATACAGTATCAACCTTAAATTATCATATTGGATATATTTACTATAATAAATCGATTTATGATACTGCTGTAATTTTTCTAAATCGTGAACTAGAAATAAATCCAAAGGATGTAAATTCATATTTTCTTATTAGTGATATATATTTGATTAATAATCAATTAGATAGTGCTATGAAGATCTATGAAATTATTTTAGAAATTGATAGTAATAATGTTTGGGCATATGATGCTATTGGTAGGTTATATCATGAAAAATCACAAAATGATTCTGCTATAATTTATTATAATAAGGCTTTAGCTATAGATCCACATAATGTATCGCCATATATTGATAAAGCAATTTCATATGCAGAAATGGGAGAATATGATTTAGCTCTAAATGAATATAAAAAAGCTATTAAAATAAATCCCAAATTTTCTCAAATATATATAAATCGTGGGATATTTTATGGGGATTATATGAATAATTATGATAAAGCTATCAAAGATTTCAACAAAGTTATCAGTTTAGATACTAGTAATTTTTTTGCTTATAACTTTCGTGGTTATTGTTATGCATCAAAAGGAGATATGAAAAAAGCTATTAATGATTTAAATAAAGCTATTATGCTAAAGCCAGATTATGCAGAAGCTTATTACCATAGAGCTCTTGTTCATTATACTTTAAATGAATATTTATTAGCTATTAATGACTGTAAAAAAGCTATTCAATATGATTCATTGAATGATTCTTATTATTTATTGAGAGGAAGTATTAATTTAGATTTCAATAAAGCAGATTTAGCCATAAGTGATTTTAATAAAGCAATAGAACTAAATCCTAATAATCCAATAAATTATCTGTATCGTGGTGCCTACTATCATTATATTGAAGAATATGAGTTAGCTATCGAAAATTATTTAAAAGTTATAGAATTGGATTCTACTTATTATTTGGCTTATATTAATTTGACAGATATTTATTATACTATTAATGATTATGATCAAGCTCTGAAATATATTAATCAAATTATTAATATGTATCCAGATATTGCAAGATCATATTACTATAGAGGAACTATTTTTTTGAATAATGGTGATTATGCCTCAGCAAAGCGAGATTTTGAGAAATTATTGTCTTTAGATCCTAAAGGTGATTATAGTAAATATGCTAAAGAAAAATTGAATCTCTTAAAAAATCTTGGATATTGATGCTAAAAATGGTAACGGGGAGAAATGGTGACGAGGAGAGGGGGATATAGATGATAGGATATAGGTAATAGGTGATGGGTGATAAGTGATGAATGATGAATGATGGGATGAGGAGAAGCAAGATGAAATACATATTTATGCAGATTACTATGTGATAAGTGATGAATGATGGGATGAGGAGTCCAGTAAGATATTAGATATAAATTAATTCACAAATAAACTCAAAAATTTAAATTATCAGTGTTAATTTGTTTAAATCTGTGGATGAAGTGTCAACATAAAACTAACAATAAAGAATTTGCTATACTACTACACTTATATGTTTTATCAATTTTGTTCTATTAAAACTTATAATTCAGTATTTTAATTGTTGAGGATATTTATTTTGGGTAATGATTTTTAGATTTTTTAAAAAAAATTATAAAATATTTTGTCAATTAAAAAATTATTTATAATTTTGCAAAATAATATTGCGGGGTAGAGCAGAGGTAGCTCGTCGGGCTCATAACCCGGAGGTCGCAGGTTCGAGTCCTGCCCCCGCTACTAATTATATTTCACAAAGCCAGATTAAATTCTTTTGGACTTTTTACCACATATTTTATTGAAGTTTTAACGGTAGCATTTGGTTGTATTGTATACCTCCAAGTAACTATTTTAGTATCTGGATCTATTTTGCCATTACCTACTTCTATATCGGTAACTTCTATTTCTTTTTGTTGAGAAATTGGTAATTGATCTTCGATAATTATCTCGATAGGATATTTTTTATTATTTCTTACTGTTATTTCAAAAGCTCTATTATACTTCACTTTTGAACCAATAATTTGTTTAGAAGTAGAGTCTTTTATCACATCTCTTTTTACTATTACACTTTTGTCTCTGCCAAGGGAAATCTGCATGGTGTCTTCTACCTGATATGATGAGATATTTGTAATACCTACAAAGCTATTTTCATAATAAATATTAGCTTCGCCATTTAAGAAATAATTTTTGCCCCAATCATAAATATTTGCTATCAAAAAAGCATCAGGATCTACCTTTGGAGCAGTGTAATACAAATATTTTGCTGGCATTTCATAAGATTGAATATTAACTAATTTTCCCCGATAAGAAGGCACATCTATTCTAGCTTCTAAAGTGTATTCCATCGATATAGGCGTCTCAGAGCTCATTGCCATCATAGTAGTAGCAGATTGTTCAGAATATTCATATATAACTTTATCTTCCATTAACATTACTCCTGCAGCTGGGAGTTTATTTGCTCTTCCTAAATACCTTTGAGGAGTATAAACACTGAGATACCATGGATACAATTGAGGTTTTTGCTGAGAAATGGTAGGATTAGAACTGCTAAGAATGATTTTAGTATTTTGCCAATTTTCGCCAGTAGTTTGATTGATTTTTCCTTTTAATAATAAAGTTATTGGTTTATTTAAATCTGTAAATCTGATGTCATAGCTTGGTATCCATGAGGCATAATTAGTAAAATAAGTTACATATAGTTTACCTGTAGTAGCTTTGTCTGCATAAATATTTATCGATATTTCTCCTACGGGACGTTTGGCAATATTTTCATATTCAGATAACTGATTTTGGATTTTATTAATAATCAGCTGCAAATCTCTATTTTGATAACTTAATTCTAAAGATTTTGTTTTAATTTCTAACAATCTATTATGAAAAAAATCAGCAGCTTTAATAAGCTCAGTTACATTAGTGCCATTTTGAGTGCCACCGATAGTTTTATTAGCTTTTATCATAGCTTCTTCATCTGCATATACTTGTAGATATGCATTATTCTGATCTAGTTTGTTTTGTAAAAGTTTTAGAGAATCTTTAAGAACCTGATATTTAGGATCATTTTCATAATTTGATAGATAATTTATTGAAGTGTTTACTGTTTGTATAATAAAATCTCCTTGCCCTTTCACAGTAACGGTTTTAGGATCTAAATCATTTGGTAGGTTAGTTAGTATTATTTTATTATCACCTTTGGATAAAGTTAAATTACCAATTCTTGTGATCTGTGCTCCATTCAGAAATACTTTAGCCTCATCAATAGTAGTATTTATTTTAGTAATATTTTGACTAAAAGCCATTATAGGAATGACAAATAATATTAAAACAATTTTTCTCATACGATTATATTTTTGGTAAAATTACTTATAAAATATTAGATCAATTAAAATTTTTTTATTTAAAAAATTATATTAGATTTGCATATTAAATAAATAAGATTGATTTAATATATTTTTTAATTAATTAATAATGAGGTTTAAATTAATAATAAACATCGATAAATATAAACGTGGTAATATTATACCAATAAATTATCAATATGAATGCTCTGCAGTCATCTACAAGATATTATCTAAATCTGATGAGCAATTTTCTCAATGGTTGCACGATAATGGATATAATGCTGATAAAAAGCTATTCAAGCTATTTACTTTTTCGAGACTAAAAATACCACAATATCGCATAATAAATGAATATATTAGAATAATATCAGACCACATAGAATGGCAGATTTCATTTATTCCCGAGATTAGCACACG
>JAHDSP010000431.1 GCA_018432645.1 Bacteroidales bacterium
GACTATGGTGTATTTGTGATATTAATTTTGCTGCACAAACATTTCAAAAAAACACAAAATTATGAAAACACAAGAAAAAAACAACGAAATCATTGCAAACGAAGCAGAAAATCAAATGGAAAATTTCCAATTAGATCAGAATGAATTTGCAGAGAAATTAGCAGGAATAATCGCTAATCAAAAGAGTGTAAACATGCTATTACTAAAAGGCTTCATAGCATCAGAGGTGAAAATATTTAATTATGGTACTTGGGAGAAATATAGTTTCGTTTTAGGAGTATCTGAGCGTAAATGGAATGATACAAGTTTTAAATTTTATAACCAATATTTACCTATTACACTTACAAGCACTTTAGCAGATATAGTAGGCAAACAATACAAAAAAGGTAATGAAATCATAGTGCTAGCTACCATTCATCGTAATGTAAAAGACGTAGATGGTCAGAGGAAGGTTTACTACGACATCAGAGCTAATGACTTGTATTCAGCTGATAAAACCAAAACTGCTATGGTAGCTTAAAAAATTATTCAAATAATGTTAAAAATAAAAAAGCGGAGCCAAAGGCTCCGCTTTTTTTACATAGTTTTTCAAAAAATTTTATTGTAATTTTGTTTTAAATTAATCAAAAAATGAAAAAATTATTTATCGCAATATTTATTTTACTTTCTATCAATGTTTTTTCGCAAGTGGATGCTTTACATTATAATATCTATTTAGATTCTGTAGATTTTACAAATCAGCAAATATTTGGAAAAACGAATATTAAATTACTAATAGATACTAATGAACTCACCGAAATACAATTAGATTTATTAGACTTAGTCGTAGATTCCGTAAAAAGTGAAGATACATTGAGTAATTTTAATTATGACAATAGCACTATTACTATTTATGGTGCATTTTCTGATACAGTGAGTATTACAGTGTACTATCATGGGCATCCTACATTAGATGTCAGCGAATGGGGAGGTTTTTATTTCAGTGGAGAATATGCTTTTAACATGGGTATCGGATTAGAAAATATTCCACACAATTTAGCTAGAGCATGGTTTGCAAGTATAGATAATTTCACTGATAAAGCCACATATGATTATTTTATTAAGACTAATATCAATAAAAAAGCCATTTGTGGCGGCATATTTGTTGATTCTACTTTTATAAACTCATCTACTATACAGTGGCACTGGCATAATCCACATCCTATACCAGCATATTTAGCTTCAGTTGCTATAGGCCCATATGTGGCTTGGAAAGATACAGTACTAGGCGAAAATGGTATAATACCAATTGAGATTTATGTTCCCAGTAGTTCATTAGATAAAGTAGCGGGAAGTTTCCAAAATTTAAAAGCTATATTTCATATTTTTGAAAAGTATTACGGTCCATATCGATGGAGCAAAATAGGTTTTGTAGGTATACCATTTAATGGTGGAGCTATGGAGCATGCTATGAATATAGCTTATCCTATCATCTGTATTAATGGCAATTTAACATATGAGTCATTGTATGCTCATGAATTTTCTCATCATTGGTTTGGTGATTTAGTAACTTGCAAAACTGCTGAGGAAATGTGGATAAATGAAGGATGGGCGAGATTTTCTGAAATACTATTCACTGAAAAATTA
>JAHDSP010000439.1 GCA_018432645.1 Bacteroidales bacterium
TGCAAATGCTGCACTACATGGCCACCTCTATTAGTTACGAAGGAGGCGGAGCCGAGATGGTCGGAGTGGTAGTGGATTTTCATTTATAAATTTTGTTAGGTAAAATTAATAAATTTTTTTGATTTATTTTTTATTTAATTTACTTTTCTTTGTCAACCACACAAAGAAAAGTCTTCACTGTAGAAATGCTTGAGCTTACTAATTATTGTAAAGGCATTCTTTCATAATACAAAATGTTGAAAAGACTTTATTATCTAAATGCCTATTTCAATAGAATTATTTAATTTTGAATTACAAAATAATTGATGAAATCTTTAAATATGAAAGAACAACATTTTTTATATCCCTATACACCAAAATTAATAATAGATAATAAAAAAGTTAAAAAAAATATATCAAATATTATAAACAAAGCTACTGGGTGGGATGTAAGGTTAAGGCCACATTATAAAACACATCAATCCGAAGTAGTGTCATATATCTTTGAACAAGCTGGCATTTCTACTATTACTACTTCATCTATTGATATGACCTATAGATATATTAATGACATAATCAATGATATATTTATGGCTATTCCAATAAATATTTACAGTTTAGATAGATTAGATTTTATTTTAAATGATGAATATTTAGATCGTTTCATCGTAAGTATAGATTCTATAGAAGCATTTAGACATCTAGTCCCGTATCTAGACAATAGAAAATTATTTTTTGCAATAGAAATAGATTGCGGATATCATCGTAGTGGGATAGATATCGAACAGGATAATAAAATTTATGAGATTGTGGCAGAGACAATGCAAAGGAAGCTAACTGATAAATTTTATGGCATTTTTTCTCATTTTGGACAAGCTTATAATTTAGTAACTGACGAGCAATTATATGAATTAAATTATGAAAATATAAGCAAATTATCAAAAGTTAAAAGATTGATAGAAAGCATGCTAGATAGGTCTATAGTACTCTCCATAGGAGATACACCATCATTGAGGATTTATAATAAAGAGCTATTGAATAATGTAGATGAGATCAGACCTGGGAATTTTGTGTTTTATGATGCTATGCAATATTTACTTGGTAATTGTTCTTTAGATGAAATAGCTGCTTTTCTTTATTCACCTATTATATCTATGCATCCTGAAAGATCTGAATTAATAATACATGGCGGAGCAGTGCATTTATCTAAAGATAGTGTAATAGACGATGGTAAAGTAAAATATGGACTGGTAGGTACTTGGGATTTAGATAAAATAACATTAATACCTGGTGCTTATGTGAAAAGTTTGTCTCAAGAACATGGAATTGTTGTTATGGATAAAAAATATATAAAAAACTTAAATATAGGAGATCATTTAGCAATAATACCAGTGCATTCCTGCTTAGCTATGGATGCTATGATTTTCAAAGATGGAGTTTTTTATTGGGAAAATACTTGAGATTTAAAA
>JAHDSP010000505.1 GCA_018432645.1 Bacteroidales bacterium
AAAAAATATGAAAAATTATATGAAAGTTTATCAAAACAGTCTAATGATGATCCTAAAAGAAAAGAAACTTTACAATTTGTTAAACAAAAAATTGATGGTGCTAAATGGTTTATTAATGCATTAGAACAAAGACAAAACACACTATATATGACTATGAAAGCTATTATGGAAACTCAAAAAGATTTCTTCTTAACAGGCGATGATACTAAGCTAAAACCAATGATTCTAAAAGATATAGCTGATAAAATAAAAATGGATATATCTACCGTCAGTAGAGTAGCTAATAGCAAATATGTGGCTACACCATATGGCACTTTTCTGCTTAAACATTTTTTCTCAGATTCTCTAGAAACACAATCTGGTGAGGAGGTATCTAATAAAAAAATTAAAGCTATTCTAAAAGAACTCATAGAAAATGAAGATAAATTTAATCCTCTTACTGATGATGAATTAGCTAAAATTTTAGAAGAAAAAGGCTACAAAATCGCCCGTAGAACAATAGCTAAATATAGAGAACAATTAAAATTACCTGTAGCTCGTCTTCGTAAAGAACTATAAATTATTATTAGATGAAAAAATTCATTTCTCAAACTCTGTCTTTTATTCTGCACCCAATATTTATTCCGCTTTGGTTTGCTATAGTATTGATTAATTCCGGTTATTTTTTGAATTCATTTTTAAATATCAATTTCTATACATCTTATATCTGGTTATTATTTACCATAATGATACTTTTACCCATAATAATTGTGATTTTTTCTCAACAATTAGGATTAATAGAAAACTTTGATAGTTCCATCCCCATAGATAGAATTAAAATTTTGTTGATTATTTTATTAGCTGACTTTTTTTTATACTTTTTTTTCAAAAAATTGAATATTCCTGTATTTTATTTATTACCAATAAGAATTTCTATAATATTATCAATTTTACTGGCTATATTTAGTAGTTTTATGAATGTGAGCATACATAGTGCAGGATGGATGTCATTATTCAGCTCATTGTATGTTTTGCAATGTAGATTGATAGAAATTAATATTGTATGGATTATAGTTATTCTACCAATACTATGGGGCTTAGCTTGCTATGCTAGACATTCAGCAGGCAAACATAACTCTTTACAATTAATAGCTGGCGGAATATTGGGGGCTTTGACAGGACTTACTATTTTATTTATGTGATAAAAGAATGAAAAAATCTGTGACAAGGTTTTTTTATAATTTTGTAAATAATTAAATTGAGTTATGAACTTTATACTTTACTTCATATTAGGATTATTAATTTTATTTTGGCTGATTAGGAGACTTTTACCAATTTTTTTAAAAAAGAAGTTTAAACAATATCAAGACAATATAGACAGTCATTCTGAGACTAGTAAAGGCAAAAACATAAAAATTAAATTTCCTAAAGGATACAAAAAAAACAAGGTAGATGTATCAGATATTGAAGATATCAAATACAAAGAAAATAAAGAATGAATATATTGATAATAACATATTATTGGCCGCCTGCAGGTGGTAGTGGAGTACAGCGATGGTTATATATGGCTAATCATTTAGGAGATATCCCTGGTAATAATGTAGCTGTATTTGTCCCAGATACTCAAGATTATCAAGTATTAGATCCTACTTTGTCAGCAGATATTTCACCAAAATTAACAATCATCAAAAGGAATATTTGGGATCCTGCACATTTTTACAATAAGGCAGCAGGTGAGAAGAATAAAATAGGATTAGGAATGAGTACTGCTAGTAACCAAAAATCTTTCATACAAAAAATTGGGT
>JAHDSP010000494.1 GCA_018432645.1 Bacteroidales bacterium
CCGACCATCTCGGCTCCGCCTCCTTCGTAACTAATAGAAGTGGCTATGTTGTACAGCATTTGCAGTACCTCCCCTATGGCGAGCTATTTGTCTCCCAGCGAAACTACTAGTTTGCTTTAAACACATCTTTAGATGTGTCTCACCCGCATTGGGAAATGATTTGCCATAAAACAAGCAAGCAGCGTTGGGAAGAAGGGTTTACACTGTTTGAGCAAGCTAAAGCTTGCGAGTTTGTAAACCCCAAAGGGTGATTGCGCAAGTTTTATCAAATCATTTCCCCCGCGGAGACTTTTCTTTTGTTACTTTTCTTTGTGTGGTTGACAAAGAAAAGTAAATTATATAAAATTTATTCAAAAATATTTATTAATTTGTACCTAACAAAATTTTATAAATGAAAATCCACTACCACTCCGACCATCTCGGCTCCGCCTCCTTCGTAACTGATGCAGAAGGTGATGTAGGTACTGATTTTGTGAGTAAAATACTAGAAAGTGTAAATCAAAAAATAGGAACTGGTGATATTATAAAAATGAGAAAAGGTCTTATACATCAAGATTCGAAAGACTTAATAAAATATCATAGAGAAGCTGGTAGTACTGATGTTTTACCTACCTTGGTAAATTAAATATTATTCATTATGAAAAAAATAATTTTTTATTTAATAGTTTTGCTTAGCATTAATAATATATATTCGCAGGATGAAAATGAAGTAATAATCAAAGAAAAATATAAAGGGTTATTAAACTGTGAACATTTAAAGGCTATGTTAGAAAATGATACTGCAATAAGACAATTTTTTTTGGGAAGATCAAATAGTAAAATAATTTTTATAGATCCATGGTATTTATTTGACTGTGATTCATTAACTGTAAAAAATCAAGAAGTAATATTTTTGCATGAATATTCACCCAAATTTTATAAAGGAATGTTGAGTGTAGAACTCTTAGTTGTCAAAAGAGATAGATACATTACAACTTTTCTGTTCAAAGAAGATAAAAAAGAGTATATAATAGTATTATGGTGTTTAAATATTAATTCATATGTAACATTTAATATATATCCTAAAAAAAAGAAAAACTATATTAAAATCACAGGATATGGTAGTTTTTGATTTTTTATTTTTAATTTTATTTTTTAAAATTTTATAAAATATGAAATATCCATAAGATTTTAAAAAATCTCACACACTATGAATGAATATATTTCTCGAATTTTGCATTTATTATTAACAATTTAAAAAATTATATACAGATGAAAAAGATAATTATTTTATTTTTTATTTTATTTTTAATCATTACTTTTAATATTAAATCTGAAAATAAAAGTATTGATAACATAGTTATAAAAGAGATTTATTTTACAAAACAAAATGAGTTTTGTGATACCATTCAAATAATAGAATTAATGAATGATACTTTATATAAAGGAGATAAATATACTGTATTATATGGTGTTCTATGTATAGATGAAGAAAAAAATAAAAAAGGCATATATATATTAAAAAATGATAGTATAATTGAAAAAATAAAAATACCTGAAGATAATGAAGTAATGAATTTTGAATTAAATAAAATCGAACAAATTAAAGATGGTTTCAAAATTTCAACCAGTGCTAATAGTAATTTTTATTATTTAATAAGAAATTTTAAATTTCAATTTATTGAAAATAAGTTTTTAATAACTAATATAGATGGTAAAAATACAACTTCATATTCTAAGGGAGAATGGTCATATCGTCCATTTAAAATAGAAGAACCTATAGAAGTGAAAGATTTTAATTTTGAAGATTATTTTATTTTGTAATAAATTGATAAATAATGAAAAATTAATCAAAATTAAATATGAAATGAATAAATCTGAAAGTTTATATTACGAATCAATTGATGGTCATATGATATATAATATAAATATAAAAGTTATACCTGACATAAATTATGTAATTAGAATACAATTTAAAAGAAAATAATATGAAACAAGTATTTTTAATAATAATTTTATTTTTTTCTACAATAGTATATCTTTCTGCACAAGAGAATTTAGTATATAATGGAAGCTTTGAAGAGCATTGGTACTGTTCGCCTTATTTATCTCAAGATAGCACGCCATGTAAAGGTTGGTGGTCACCAAATTTTGGTACACCAGATTACTTACATCTTTGCATAAAAGATTCTTCTATTTTCTTTTTATTTAATGATAGTATATATAATATTTGTTCTCCCCATACAGGCAGAGCACAAGTAGGATTGTGTTTAATTAGCATTGAGACGGCTGGGATGGAACATATCCAAAGTCAATTAAAAGAACCACTTAAAGCAGGACAAAAGTATAAAGTAAGTTTTTGGGTTCGCTTAGATTATCAATACAGTGATTATGCGGCTTATAATATTGGTTTGTATTTTTCAAAGAATAAAAATATATTTGGAGATTATCTGTTAAGCAAACATAACTACATTGAAGGAATGACACCCGAATTACAGGCACAGGTAAGCAATGAGAAAGGAAAATTTATTACAGATACCACATGGACAGAAATAAGCGGAATTTATACAGCACAGGGCGGAGAAAAATATATTACAATAGGCATGTTTTGGGACGACAACCCCAAAGTGGTAAAAGCATGGGAAAAAGCAAGAAAAAATCAATCGTGGGGTAATATCAAGCGATTTGGAAAAACTGTAAAAAAATACTTGCTAAAAAAAAATAAATATATGGAAAAAAAATATGAGAAATCCCCATCAAAGATTGGACAACATTTTCCATATTATTTAATAGACGATGTAAGTGTAGTAGAGTTAAATGAGTAAAAATATAATTATTACTTGCACATTCACAAAATAATTTAGTTATTTATTAAACGTCAAATTCAAAACAATTAATGCTAATAACTATTTATTAATAATTTGGTGTAACTATGTTGTGGCTTGTTGATGATATCTTTTGATAATCCTTGTTCTACTATTTCGCCTTTATATAAAACTATTAAGCTATCACAGAAATAATTAGCCAGCATAATATCATGAGTAATGAAAAGATAAGTTATTTTTTTATTGTCTTTAATATCATTTAATAGATTTATTATGGCTGCCTGAATGGACACATCCAATGATGATACTGGTTCATCTAAAAGGATTATTTCTGGATTTACTAATAATGCTTGGGCAATAGCTAATCTCTGCAATTGCCCACCACTAAATTGATGTGGATAACGATCTAAAATATCTACTGGCATTTGACATAGGTCTAATGTTTCACTAATGATTTCATTTCGTTCGTCAGCATTTTTACCTATATTATGTAATTTTAATATGGCATTGAAATGTTTGCTAATAGTCATATTAGGTGGTAATGATGTGTATGGATTTTGCTGTACCCATTGAATACTACGAAATAAATCTTTAGTCCTATTGCTAATTATATCCAATTTTTCACCTTTAAATTTTATTAAACCACTATCAGGTTTTATCAAACCAAGAATAGTTTTTAACAATGTAGTTTTTCCACTACCAGATTCTCCAATAATGCCGAGACATTCGTTAGATTTTACATTAAAATTTATATTTTTCAAAATGTGATTATAAACTTTTTGCCCCCAAATTGTTTTATTTTGATGAATAACATTTAAATTTTCAACATTTAATACAATATCATCATTGAAGTTATTTGATTTTTTTTCAGTATTAAATAAATTAGAATCATATTTTTGATGTAGAGTAGGCAATCTATAAGGGGTATATGTGAGAGTAGGCTTACATTTCAGCAATAACTGTGTGTACTCTTCTGCTGGATTTTCAAAAATCTCATCTGTAGTTCCATGCTCAACTATTTTACCATTTTTCATTACATAGATGTAGTCAGCAAAGCTGTGTACTAATGAAAGGTCATGAGAAATAAACAAAACTGTACAATGAAATTTTGTTTTTAATTCTTTTATCAAATTGATAATTTCTAATTGTATTTGTGCATCTAGAGCTGTTGTAGGTTCATCAGCGATTAGTATTTCTGGATTTGTAATCATGGCCATAGATATCATGACACGTTGTTGTTCGCCACCTGATAACTGGTGTGGATAAGCATCGTATATTCTTGCTGCATTGTCGAAGCCTACTTGCTTTAGAATTTCTATTACATTTTCTTTTCGTTTTGCTGGAGAATAATTAGTATGTACTTTTAGCACTTCTTCTATTTGCTCTCCACATTTTATCAAAGGATGAAGCGAAGACATAGGATTCTGAAAAATCATACTGATTTTTTTACTTCTCAATGTTCTCCATTGTTTTTTATCTATTTTTAGTAGATTCACTTCATGATGATTATAATAATATAAAATTTTACTTTCTTGTGAAAACTTTAATGTAGGTGGTAGTAATCCCATAATAGAATGTGCAGTTAGTGTTTTGCCACTTCCACTCTCGCCTATTATAGCTGTTATAGCATTGTCTCTAATGTTTAAATTTATATTATCTACTAAAATATTGTTTTCTGAGTTAAAAATTGATAAATTTTCTATTTTAATTTTATTTATCATCACTTTTAATGCATTTTATTAATATAAGAATTTCAAAAATTTATTCATCTTTTTGACTATCTAGATCTTCTGGTTTGAATATTCCCAACTTATTCATTTTCATTTGCCAAAGTTTTTTAGCATAAGCTTGTAAATCTTGGTATTGATCTGCCTCATCTATGATTTCGATACCAAGTAGAGTTTCTACAATATCTTCTATAGTTATGATGCCTACAAAAGAGCCATATTCATCTACTACTACTGCTATTTGC
>JAHDSP010000233.1 GCA_018432645.1 Bacteroidales bacterium
GCTAACACCCCTGTCTCTACGAGACATCCCCTCTATTAGAGGGGAATACAGTGCGATTCCCCTTCTCCGAAGGGGTGTCAGGCAAAGCCTGACAGGGTAGTTATAAACTACGCAATCACCCTTTGGGGTTTACAAACTCGCTCGCTATCGCTCGCTCAAACAGTGTAAACCCTTCTTTCCTACACGGCTTGCTTGTTTTATTGCAAATCATTTCCCAATGCGGTATTGCTAGAGCTTACTAATTATTGTAAAGATATTCTTTTAATATAAAATATTGAAAAAGATTTTATTATCTAAACGCCTATTTCAAAAAAATTTTTTTAAAAGTTTGTAATTGAAGTATTTATTGAAACCTATTTATTTATGAAGTATGCAAGATATTATTGATATAATTTAATAATTTTTCGATGCCAATTTTTTTGATTGATGACGTCATAAAAATCGGTGGTAATATTTCCCAAGATTTTGATAATTCATCAATAAAAGCATTTTTATTTTTTTCTATAATCAATTTTCTTTCTTTATCAATCTTAGTCATCACAATAGCTAAAGGTATTTGTTTTTGACCACAATTATTGATGAAATCCAAATCGATTTTTTGTGGAGGTATAGTAGAATCTATCAATATAAAAGCCATGTATAATTGCTTTCTATAAATTAGATATTCATTTATAATTTTTGTTAATTGTTTTCTAGTACTTTGTGATGTTTTAGCATATCCATATCCAGGCAAATCTACGAGGTACCATTTTTCATTAATAAGATAGAAATTCAAAGTTTGTGTTTTCCCAGGCGTGGACGAGGTATGAGCTATCCTTTGATATACCAATGCATTAATTAATGAAGATTTACCCACATTAGATCTACCAATAAATGCAAATTCTGGGAAATTTGTATTAGGACAATCTTTTAATGAGACACAACTTTTAATATATTTAACTGTTTTTATATTCATTTTTTTGGTTCTATAACGTTTAATTTGGGTTAATTATTTTACCACAAAGGACACCGAGATATTACACAAAGTTCACAAAGTGTCATTTTTATGTCTTTTAATTCTATCATTCTCTGTGTTCATTGTGCCTTCTTTGAGAACTTTGTGGTTAATATTTAACTGTTCAAAAATAAATAAAATTTATTTTTATAAAATTACTCACTTTTAATCTTTACCCACTCAAAACGTTGTAGAACCATTTTTTTCTTTTAAATATGAATCTACATGCCGTTTAATTTTACTTGGATATACATCATCTATAGTAACTAAAATCCCTATTTCTTCTACGGGACCAAATTTTGGATTAAGAGAAATGCCAAAAGTTTTCATTGTTTTAGATAGACTCATATATGCATTTACTAATGGAGGAATAGTTTCACCTCTAGATTTCACAAAAGTTAATAATTTCTTATAATTTTCTTCATAAGAATCTGATGAAAATAATTTTTCAAAAATAGAAATATCATTAGAATAAGGACGAGGCATTTTAGGTGATATCAATTTGTCTTTATCAGGAAAATGCTTATGCATAAAAAATACAATAGCATCCCTAGCTAATTGATCAAATTTAAGATATAATGTTACTTTACCAAAGAAATATTTAATATCTGGGTAGTCTATAGTTAATGCTCCTAATCCATCCCATAGATTATCTAAAGAAAAAATTCCTTTCCTTTGATCTTTTTGTGGTTGATATTTTGGCTGTACAAAACTCCTACCTAACTCTATAGTTTGAGTAGCATATTTTTTAATAAATAAATCAGAAAAATCAAACATATGCGAAGTAGCTAAGTGCAACTCTCCATTATAGAAATTCAAAACATCTTTTATAAATATAAATCTATATCCGCCAATTATTTCTTCATTTTTAGGATCCCAAACTATTAATTGCTTATATTCGAGCTCACCAATATCAAACTCATCAATATCCACTTCTTTGCCTGTACCAGCACCTGCATCTCTGAAAGCTATTTCCCTTAATCTACCAACTTCTAACATCAGATTAGGACACTGATCAGCAGTGAATATATATATTTCATTTTTATTATAATTCGTTTTCCTAACATATCGATCTTTTGTTAATTCTTTTTTTAATAATTCTCTATCAACAGGTTGTATTATATCTTCCATATTATTTTCTATGTAATATTTATTAACTAAATTTATTATTTGTCCAAAATTATAAATCTTAATTTAGATTACAAATAATCTAAATACTTTTTAACATAAAAATTATTTAATAAGTTTTAATTTAATGCTATTACATCATTACTTTTTATTAATTTATTAATTACTTACAAAAATAAAAATTTTTTCTTAAAAAAATGAAAAACTTAAATGAATTAATTATCAATATTTTCACCAAGTTTATATACGATATCTTTCACATATTGTGCCCATTCTTTATCAGTTTTAGATTTGTCAAAGAAATTATACGAAATAGGTTCTCCGAAAATAATTTTTATATTTTTATCTTTTTGCTTAAACATTTCATTAGATAGGAAAAACATTTCTATATTAGACTTAATAGCTAATTTTTTCCTAAGATTAGCCAGATTATAAAAAAAATTAGAATTCTTCCCAGAAATATAAGTAGGAATAATGTCGCGATGATATTGCCTAGCTTTTTGAATAAAAGATTTTTTCCATTCTAGATCCATGATTTTACCATTAATTTTTCTACTTGCTAACCCAGCTGGGAAATAAATGATAGCAGCATCACTATTATATGCTTCTTCTATCTCGATTGCAGCATCACTACTTTGTTTACCATGCTTATTAACAGGTAAAAAAATTGGTTTCAGATTAGGAATATATAATAATAAATCATTCACTGGCACTTTGATATTAGGATTTATTTTACTAACTACATACATGATCGCTAGACCATCTAATCCACCCATAGGATGATTGGCAGCTACAATGTATCTTTCAGACTTTTTCAAATTTTCTAATCCTTGATAGTGAATTTTTACTCCAAAAAGGTCAAATAAAGTATTTTCGACAAATTGCACTCCCAGAATATCTTTATTGTTAGCAATATGTGCATTAATTTCATCTTCGTGTACAATATTTTTTATATAATTAATAACAAAATTTGGCAAAATTTTTAATAAATTTGGATTTTTATCTCCAATTACTTTTCTAATATCAATAAGTTTTTCATTATTTTCCATATTTTAAAAATTTAATATAGTAAGAAACTGAAGAGCAAATTTAAAAAAAATATTGAATAGTATGAAAATAAATATTGAGTATGGATAGATTGTTATTGAAAAATAGGGATAGGAAAGATAAAACATTTATGTTTAACTTTTCGTGTTAAATATTTTTATTAATTTTGTAAAAAATCAAAATTATGGAATATACAGCCGAAAACATAGAAGAAATGCTTGCTTTAACCAAAGAAGGCAAGCGTGAATTTCTAGATAATCTTTACCAATTCCTCAATGAGAACAGATTGACAGCTCTAAATTATCAGAGAATCAAGATTTTATCTACTGCTCCCATTTGTCCCAGATGTGATTGCGAATATGTAACTAAAGCTGGTATAAGTGATGGGAGGCAAGTCTATAAATGTAAAAAATGTGGCTATAGATTTAGAGAAACTGCTAGGTCACTTGTCTATTATTCTCATAAATACTATCTTTTAGTGGAATATATAAAATGCATGTTAGAAGGTAAAAGCCTCAGAGCTTGTGCTAGAGAGGTTGGCATTAGTTTACCAACTAGCTTCAAATGGAGGCATAAGATCCTATCTGCTATTCAAGGATTAGAAGGAGGAATTAATTTTTCTGGTATAACTGAAACTGACGAATTATTGCTACAATATTCAGAAAAAGGTCGCAAATTTAAAACATTAGAAGAAAAGGAGCAAGCTATGAATACTGTTCATCCTAATGTTGCTGTATTAGTGATGACAGATAGAGAAGGTAATTTGCTTCTCAAGCACACTGGAGAAAATAGAGTCCAGAATAGTCAGATAAAAGCAGAGCTAAAGAGACGAGTCTCAGAGAAAAATTTGATATGTTTTAAACCAAATGATGAGTTTCAGCAAGCAGTGAAAGAATCACCAAGCAAAAAGGTATTAGTTAAATCACCAACCGA
>JAHDSP010000385.1 GCA_018432645.1 Bacteroidales bacterium
AAAAAATATGAAAAATTATATGAAAGTTTATCAAAACAGTCTAATGATGATCCTAAAAGAAAAGAAACTTTACAATTTGTTAAACAAAAAATTGATGGTGCTAAATGGTTTATTAATGCATTAGAACAAAGACAAAACACATTATACATGACTATGAAAGCTATTATGGAAACTCAAAAAGATTTCTTTTTAACAGGTGATGATACTAAGCTAAAACCAATGATTCTAAAAGATATAGCAGACAAAATAAAAATGGATATATCTACCGTCAGTAGAGTGGCTAATAGTAAATATGTGGCTACACCATATGGCACTTTTCTGCTTAAACATTTTTTTTCAGATTCTTTAGAAACTCAATCTGGCGAGGAAGTATCTAATAAAAAAATTAAAGCTATTCTAAAAGAACTCATAGAAAATGAAGATAAATCTAATCCTCTCACTGATGATGAATTAGCTAAAATTTTAGAAGAAAAAGGCTACAAAATAGCTCGTAGAACGATTGCTAAATATAGAGAACAATTGAAAATACCTGTTGCTCGTCTTCGCAAAGAACTATAAATTATTATTAAATGAAAAAATTCATATCTCAAACTCTGTCTATTATACTGCATCCAGTATTTATACCACTTTGGTTTGCTATTATTTTGATTAATTCTGGTTATTTTTTAAATTCATTTTTAAATATCAATTTCTATCAATCCTATATCTGGTTATTATCTATCATATTGATAATTTTACCCATAATAATTGTGATTTTTTCTCGACAATTAGGATTAATAGAAAGCTTTGATAGTTCCATCCCCATAGATAGAATTAAAATTTTATTAATTATTTTATTAGCTAGCTTTTTCCTATACTTTTTTTTCAAAAAATTGAATGTCCCTTTATTTTATTTATTACCAATAAGGATTAGTATAATATTAACAATTTTACTAGCTATATTTAGTACTTTTATGAATGTAAGCATACACAGTGCAGGATGGATGTCATTATTTAGCTCATTGTATGTTTTACAATATAGATTAATGGAAATTAACATTGTATGGATAATAGTTATAATACCAATACTATGGGGTTTAGCCTGCTATGCTAGACATCTGGCAGGTAAACATAATACTTTACAATTAATAGCTGGCGGAATAATAGGGGCTTTGACAGGACTTAGTATTTTTTTTATGAGATAATAAGTATATAAAAATCTATGACAAGGTTTTTTTATAATTTTGCAAATAATTTAATTGAGCTATGAATTTCATACTTTATTTTATATTAGGATTATTAATTATATTTTGGCTGATTAGAAGACTTTTACCAATTTTTTTAAAAAAGAAGTTTAAACAATATCAAGACAATATAGACAGCCATTCTGAGACTAGTAAAGGCAAAAATGTCAAAATTAAATTTCCTAAAGGATACAAGAAAAATAAAGTAGATGTATCAGATATAGAAGATATCAAATATAAAGAGAGTAAATAATGAATATCTTAATAATTACATATTACTGGCCACCTGCAGGTGGTAGTGGAGTACAGAGATGGCTATATATGGCTAATCATTTAGCAGATATTCCAGGTAATAATGTAACTGTTTTTGTACCAGATACTCAAGATTATCAAATATTAGATCCTACTTTATCAGCAGATGTTTCACCAAAATTAACAATCATCAAAAGGAATATTTGGGATCCTGCACATTTTTACAATAAGGCAGCAGGTGAGAAGAATAAAATAGGATTAGGAATGAGTACTGCTAGTAACCAAAAATCTTTCATACAAAAAATTGGGT
>JAHDSP010000374.1 GCA_018432645.1 Bacteroidales bacterium
CCGATAAAATTATTTTCGAAGCTCCACAAAAAAATCAACAAATATTTTTTATTAAAGAATTTGGCTCTAATGTGAATCTAGGTAATGTCTCTTACCAAGATGTAATAGCTTTAGAAACTCTTCGTTTAGGTCTGCGTGGTGATACTTTTTTTGATTTCTTACCAGAAGAATTCGAAGAATATAAACCCAAATAATTTTTAATAGTCTCATTAGCTCATAAATTTGTTTAATTAACTATCTAATTTTTATAATGAAAATTAAAAATAATGTTTCTCTACGTGATAAACATACTTTGCATTGTGAATGCTATGCAGAGACTTTCATTGATATTGATGAAGAAGATGATTTGATTCTTTTAGATCGCAATTTTTCTGAAATTTACAAGAAAGCATTTTTTATCGGAGAAGGTAGTGATATTTTAATCACAAAAAATTCTTTACCTCTTGTAATTCATTGTAATATTAATTTTATTAAAATAGTTGAAGAGGATTTAAATAAAGTAATTGTGAGTGCAGGTGGTGGTACTAAATGGGATGACTTGGTCGATTATTGCGTTAATAATAACTGGTGGGGAGTAGAAAATTTATCAGGCATTCCATCCAGTTGTGCAGTAGCACCTATTCAAAATATAGGTGCTTATGGAGCAGAATTTGCTGAAGTTGCTTATAGAATTTATGGCTATAATTTCGAAACTCATAAATTTGAAATTTTTACTCCTAATGATTTGTCTTTTAGTTATAGAAAAAGCAAATTACAACAAATGCCCGAAATATTTATTACTAAAATTGAAATTTTATTAAATAAAAATCCTCAACCCAACCTATCATACAAAGACCTAAAAAATAAGTTTCTAGATAAAAATCCTTCATTAAAAGAAATTAGAAATACTGTATTAGAAATAAGAGACAATAAAATTCCTAACCCAGATAAAATAGGTAATGCAGGTTCATTTTTCAAAAATCCCATATGTTCTAAAAATGAATTAGAAATTTTAACAAAAAAATTCCCTGATATATGTTTTTTCCAATATTCGGATGATAAATTTAAAATATCGGCTGCATGGTTGATAGAAAAAGCTGGTTGGAAAGGATATAGAGAAGGTGATGCTGGCGTCTCTACTTCTCACTCATTGATACTTGTTAATTATGGCAATGCTACTGGCCAAGACATTTTAAATCTTGCAAATAAAATTATAGATTCTGTTAAAAATATCTTTGATATAAAATTAGAACCAGAGGTGAAAATTTTATAACTTGCACCAAAATTAAGTTTTAATCAACAAATGTAAACAACATTCATATCTGATATTTATCACATAAACTTTAATTTTTAATTTGTTTTTATAATTTTGTATTTAAAAATATATGAAAATTATGAATATAATTGCATTATTACCACTGATATTGCTTTTGACATTTTGCTCACCTAACAATAATCAATCTAAAAATATTGATAAAAATACAGAAACTATTCAAAACGATAATACGCAAAAAACTTATGATATACAAGTTAATAACTCTTCTACAAGTAATAAACCTACTGGAAATGTAGAATATTTGACTACTGAAGATTTTATTAATAAGGTATTTGATTATCGTAATAGCACTGCATGGAATTATAAAGGTAAAGTACATTGTATCATAGATTTTTATGCAGATTGGTGTGCACCTTGCAAAAGAGTCGCTCCTATTATGGAGCAATTAGCTCAAGATTATTCTAAAGATATTCAATTTTACAAAGTAAATACTGACAAAGAGCAAGAGCTAGCTCGAGTTTTTGGAATAAAATCTATTCCTACAATAATGATTTGTCCTCTTAATGGTAATCCAGTGATGGCTGTAGGTGCTTATCCAAAAGAAGAATATCAAAAAATGATTTCACAAGTTATTTATAAACAATAAATTCTAATAAATTATGATTGAACATTTGACAGCAGAAACTTTTAAAGAAAAAGTTTTTGATTATGTAAACGAAAACGAATGGAAATACAAAGGTGATAAACCTGCTATTATTGATTTTTATGCAGATTGGTGTGCACCATGTAAAATGCTTGCACCTATTTTAGAAGAAATAGATGCTGAGTATAATGGTAAAATTCAAATTTATAAAATAAATACTGAAGAAGAGCAAGAGCTTTCTTATGCTTTTGGTATTCAAAGTATTCCGAGTATATTATTTATACCTTTGGATGAACAACCTCGTATGGCCACGGGTGCTTTACCTAAAAATAATCTTGAAGAAATAATTAAAGATGTTCTAAAAGTAGAAAAATAAGTGGTAAAACCATTTTATTTTTTAAAAACTAACTTGGATACCAGGACCTACTAAAAAGAAAAATTTGTTTTCTGACAAAAAATATCCTCCACCCATATAAAGTGGAAAATTGAGCTTACGGTCTTTAGTAGTAGGATATAAACTTACTAAGGCTACTAAGCTCATATCTCTATTTATATTTTGATTAGAAAAATTAAAAGCATTGAGTGCTATAAACCCAAATCCTAATTTCACTGGTAGTAATTTCGCATATCTATGCTGCTGATACAAGCTGAATTGAGCAATCATTGCCATACTGATACCACTCAGATTAGATATTTGGCTCGAATTTGGTATAATAGTCAATAATCCCGCAGGGAATGATACTTCTATATCAAAACTCATTCTACGTTCATTAATTAATTCTATTACCTTTGGAGGTATTTGATATGGATACTTGTCTGCTTTATGTCTAATAGTTATTATGATTCTAGTCCATGGATCTAAAGAATATGTTTTTTTATTTAAAATTTCATTTAAAGAAAGTTCTAATGTGGAGCAATCATTTTTATTATAAAATTGATATCGCATAGAATTGCTGTCTGGACAAAGAGTATACTCCTGCCATGGCGTCAGCTCTATAACATCTCCACGTAACCCAACTATTTTTATTTCTATCTCTAAATATTGTTTGCCATATAGATTAATACCTTCATCTATGATAGAAGGATTGCCTTTAATTACAATGTTTTTGATAGACTTATTATAAAATATTGGCGTCAATATTTCACTTAGATTAATGAATCCTTCGCCATAGTCTATATTTAAAAAATCATAATCCCTTGGCTTTTGATGCTCTATTACATTCAAGTAAAATCCAGTAGGATTATTATAATTTAATATTTCTATTCGTGGTATATAAATGTTATAGGGTATATCTAGCCTATATTCCATTGTGTTCGACGAAATAAAAATTGTATCAATGTTTAATGGGTCTATACCTTTAAATGTTAAATTTGTTTTATGTAGACTTTGCCCTTCTAATTTTACTATTACCTTATCACCAGGTTTTACATTAGGTTGAGAAGCCCAAGTTTTACCATCCTGAGATATGCTCAAAGTTTTAAAAATAGTTTTTGGTAAAACAGTGAAATTAGTTATAAACTTTGGGTCATCTCCTTCTTTAATGTATAAAACTCCATTATCTATAGAATGTATATTATAAACATTTAGATTGCATAAAATTTTATTCCCAGATATAGATTTTAGTGTATATAATTCTGCTATCAATGTGCCTTTATCTTCTTTGTTTTCTATTCTATATGTTTTATTCATTTTCAATATTCTGTTATTGTCAATTTGAACCTCATAGGTATTTTCATTAATTATATCCTGTAGTATAAATTCTGTGGGGCTAATATTGAGATATGATAACCTACCAGGTTTAACATTAAAAAAAGGTGTGTAGAAAGAATAATTATAAACGAATTGTTTGTTTTCTAGTATAGGTTTATATAGAGAAACATCTATCTTAAATTGTTGCCTACCAGTTTGGAATGGTATTAAGTGTAAATAAATATTATTGTTTTGCTCTATGATTCTATACCTGTAATTATCTTTTTCTATCCATAGAGGAGATGTCAAAATATTTTCTGGAATATTAGAAATCAGCTCCCACATAACTTCCTCACCTACATAGAGCTCATCTTGTGATGGGAAAATTTGTATTTGTTGTTTGCTGATAGGTTGTAAATTTATGACCATCTCGATAGTATCATCTTTATAATTTATTACAGATATTTTATGTTTTATGAAATTAGACTTGGTAGCATTAATGAATTGTATAGAATAATCAAAAATGTCATTCTCTGTTTTTATTGGTGCATCAATAATATTAAATTGATTAGAAGTATCTGGGATAATTTCTTTAATAAAATTTGGATTATTAGGAATTATTGAGATCTCTACTATTTCTTGATTAATGCGATATGGTAGAGGCACTACTTCTTTATTTTGATATATTATTTTGTCTTTTTTATAAGATATCACATTTGTATCTATTCTAAATATTATATCTTGAATCCAACTATTTTGTGAATTTAGCAAGTATGGTGAAATAATAATTACTATACAAAAAATTATTTTTTTAACATTCATAATATTACATTAATTGTATTTGGGTAACAAATATAATTAAAATCAATGAAATTGCTCTAATAAATCATTAAGCAATCTAGGATCATGAGCATCAGTTACAGAATATTCTCCGATTTTAGTTCTACGAAGATTTTCTAAGACAGCCCCACTATCTAGCAAAAAGCCGAAATCTCTCACAATAGATCTTATAAAAGTACCACTAGAGCATACAACACGAAAATCAATGTATGGTAAATCTATTTTAGTGATTTCAAATTCATAAATATTTATAAATCTGGGATTAATGACAACGTCTTGATTTTCTCTAGCATATTCATAAGCTCTTTTGCCTTCAATTTTAACTGCAGAATAAACTGGTGGATACTGCTCTTGACGACCGATAAATTTTTTTGCTAAATTATAAATATCATTTTCACTAAGGTGATCGAAAGGATATGTATTGTCTACCTCTAGCTCTCTATCATAGCTAGGAGTAGTTTCGCCTAATTTCATAGTACCGAGATATTCTTTATTTAAATTTAAAAGTTCTGCCATTAGTTTGGTTTTTTTACCAGTTAAAACTATCAAAAGCCCAGTAGCTTTAGGATCTAATGTGCCAGCGTGTCCTACCTTAATTTTATGATTCAGATATTTAGTAATAGTTTTTCTAATATAATTAACTACATCAAAAGAAGTCCAATCTAATGGCTTATCAATTAATAACATTTCTCCTCTATCAAAATCAAATAACATTTTTTAAATAAAATTTAAAATTTTAAGATAAAAATTGATTATATGCTAAAACTAACATTAATAAACCTCCAACAATGATTCTATATATACCAAAAGCTTTAAAGCCATATTTTACAATATAATTAATAAAGAATTTAATTGCTATAGCAGCAGTTATGAAAGCAATGACGTTACCTACAATCAATAAAGTTGCATTATTAGCCTGGAATAATACATCATAGTGTTTATATACTTTGTAGACAGCAGCACCTAAAATAGTGGGTACTGCTAAAAAAAATGAAAATTCTGTAGCGTTTTTCCTATCTAATCCTACAACCAATCCGCCTAGAATAGTAGCTGCAGAACGAGATACACCAGGAATGAATGCTAACATTTGTAATATACCAATTTTGAATGCTTTTTTTTCTGTTAAATTTTGATCTGGAGAAGGATTTTTAAACCATTTATCGAAATACATC
>JAHDSP010000052.1 GCA_018432645.1 Bacteroidales bacterium
TAATGCTGATAAAAAGCTATTCAAGCTATTTACTTTTTCGAGACTAAAAATACCACAATATCGCATAATAAATGAATATATTAGAATAATATCAGACCACATAGAATGGCAGATTTCATTTATTCCCGAGATTAGCACACGCGAATTTATCCAAGGCATTTTTAAAGATCAAGAATTTGAATTAGGAAACAAAAATGCACTAATAAACTGTAGAATACAAAATATCGAGATGCTGCCACCACCAGAGTTTAAAGAAACCATGACACTTAAAACACTCTCTCCCATCTGTCTGACACTCAAAAGAGATAATGGATCTGATGAATACATTTCTCCCACTCATCAGATGGCTCTGCCACTTATCAAACAAAATCTACTAGACAAATACAAAGCTTTCCAAGGAAAAGGCTTTCCTGATTCTGATTTTGATTTTAAAGTAATTAATGAACCACGCTCTTCACTAATTACTATCAAAGCTGATACGCCACAAGAGAGCAAAGTACGTGGATATAGCTGCATTTTTCAACTGACAGCACCAATAGAACTTATGAAAATAGCCTATGATGGAGGAGTAGGGAGTAAAAACAGCATGGGGTTTGGGATGGTGGAGGTAGAAAAATGAAAAATTTAAAATAAATATTTAATTAATGAAGCAAATAATATCTTTAAATTATAGAAAAATTTGCATAAAATAAAAATCATATATACATTTGGAGAAAAATTATAATAATAAAAATTGAATAGAAAAAATAGTAAGATATGAGTTTAGATACCGTACTTCAGATAGGCAAAATTTATAGAGAGAATGAGAATGCATGGAAATATCATGAACAAATCAACCACGTAATGAAAAACTGTACAAAGCTATTTAAAAAATTTTTTTATATTTGCCCTAAAACTATTTTGATTTTCACGTTCATTTTTTTATATAATCCCTCAAAGTAATTATTCTGAAATATGATTAAAGAAATCTGCCAATTTGTGGAAATTATTGAAGAGCAAATCCCCAATATATTTGAGGAAGGAGTTAAACTCAAGGAAGGTGTTTACATAGCTCTGGACATTGGATTAGAGGATGGTAAATATGTGCTCAAAAATGTTGACGAAAACGGAAATATCCTTAAAGAAGATATTGGATTATATAAAAAAGATGAAGAAATAAATCCTTTTTTCGAAAAATGTCGGCTGATACTTCAATATTCAACGCCGGTTTCATCAGCCAAGATTTTTAATCCCAACAAGAAAATTTTTAATCTAACATGTAATCCTTATGCAATAGGGTTTACCAAAAAAATCATTAATAAAAATATTGAAAGTATCGGAAAGGATGGGATTTTAGAAGAATTAACACAGCAGTATTTCAAAAAGGCTGAAGTGTTCGTTGAAGAAGGAAAAGCTAAAATTTGGTTTGAAGGGTTTAAAAGCTATCTAAAAGAGAATTTTTGGGATTTATTGGAAAAGATTGATTATGCCAGTTTAAAAAATGATTATTCCATTATTTTCTTTTTAAAAAGTCTTACTATTGAAGACTTTAAAATTCCATATCAAAAGTATTTAAAGCAAAATGTATTCAACAAAGCCGATTATAACATATTATATGAGGATATAACATATGGGATTAGCGACAGTCTAAGTACATTTAACGACAAAAAACGTTTTTTGCAGCATCAATCTGCCAGTTTTAGATATAATTATCGTATACATGGCGGAGATGCCCAATTGGTGTGGAAATTCTATCAACTTAACCAAAATAAGCAATTGCCAAATCCATTACCTATTTTCGTTGACAGAAATGAAGCAGACTTGAATGCCAATGTTGTAAAGCTTTTCAATCACGACGGAGTTGTCGGCTATTCTGAGATAATTAGTTCTTTGCTGAATATAAAAGGAACAGATTTACAAAACTTTTATCTTTTATTCATCCATAAAGGGCGAATCGTTGATTTAGATTTTGTGCCTGTTTTTAAATACACTTTAAAAGACAAGGATGGCAACGACTTTATCGTAAAAGAACTCTTTGGTGCAGAACCTATTATTTATTTCAACAGCAAGGAACACAATGTGTTTGATTTTCAATTTATTATTGTAAATTATATCTTCAACAATCAGTTAATTCAGAAAACCAAAGCAGGTACTTTGTGGCTTAAATATTTTGAAGATATTGAAATAAAAACTGAGTATGGCTTAACCGAGACGATCTACAACCTCATTTACAAATATCGAAAAGCTTGGTATGATTTTATTTATAAATCAAAACAACAAGAAATCACGATAACAATGATAAATGAAATGTTTAAAGATTCTATTGTTGATGATTTAAGACATGATGAAGAATTTAAGAAAACTTCTCAAATACGAAAAAAACTCAGCCTTTGGTTTGGTTTACAACCTTTGTTTGATAACAATTTTAATAAAAGAAATAATATGGCAAATAAGACAGTTGAATTACAGACGAAGATTCGTGAAATTGCCCAAAACGAATCTTTACACATCTCAACCGATGATGAATTCGCATTTGCAGCTGGACAAATTATTTGGAAATTATTGATCCAGAGTGAATCAGCAAATAGATCACATGCACTACTCGAACCATTTCTACAAAAAACAGAACCTATTCTTTTTAAACAAGCAATTGCAAATACTTTCAATATGTACAAATACAAGTTTGTATTGTATCCAAACAAATACGAATTTGACAAACTTTTTAGTGAAGTCATGGGGTATGAGCCGGACATTAAAAACATGAAAGAACATCTGCCTATGATTTTGGCAGGTTACTTTTCTGAATCAGTTTTTAAAAAACAATAACCATTTAAAATAAAATCATTATGACTTATTCAAACAGAATTTATGGCGCAGCATTAATAAAAGCAATTAATTCAAATTACAATGCTGATTTTTCAGGTCAACCAAGAACACTTCCAAATGGAGTAGTTTACGCTACAGACAAAGCATTGAAATATGCCATCAAGAATTTTATAAAAGAAAACTATCCATTTGAGAAAGTATTCTATTTCAAACGATTCAACGAGGAGTTTATCCCATATAGCCTGGATGACGCTTTTGTCGCAGCTTTCCCTGAACATGAGGATGAAAAGGATAAAAAAATTATTGCAAAAGATCTTTTGAGTTGCATCGATATACGTTTATTTGGAGCAACCTTCGCAAAAAAAGCTAAAAAGAACAATGTAGCCATTTCCATTCATGGTCCAGTGCAAATCACACACGGCATAAATATTTGGCATGAAAACAATTTTTACTCAGAACAAATCATGTCACCTTTTAGGAATCCGAATGAGGACAACGAAGATAATATGGCTACTACACTTGGCCGTCAAAGTCGATTACATGAAGGGCATTATTTGCATCACTTTTCTGTAAATCCCAAAAATCTTGAAGAAATACTTGAATTGGCAGGAAATGAGGCAAAAACACTTACTGCTGATGATATTGCCAAGTTAAAAGAAGCATTGCAAAGGGGAGTTACTTATTATGATTCTGCGGCAAAAGCTGGTTGCGAAAATGAGTTATTAGTTTGGGTTATATTAAAACCTGAATCGAAACTTGTTATGCCCAATTTTACTCAACTAATGAAAATGTGCAAAGAAAAAGTCGATGATAAAGTTCAACTTGATCTGGCTGAATTGAAAAAGGTTAGTGATGCTAATAAAAATGAAATAGAAGCAGTTGAAATTTATATTAATAATGCTTCAATACTTATTGTAAATGCGCCAGATGAGGCTATTATTACAAATTTATAATTCGAAACTCTTGAATCTTCAAAAATCACTTTAGGGTTAAATCATTGAAAAATGGTAACATTAGTTTCAATCAACATCAAATCGGATTTTGGTTTTTTAAAAAAACCTGATACCAATGATCCAATTTACTTGACCTTCAATATGCTCCATAAACCTTGTCTTTTAGGAATATTGGGAGCTATTGTTGGTGAAAAAGGATTTCAGAATTATGGAGTGATGCCTGAATACTACCAAAAACTAAAAGGTATAAAAGTGTCAATTGCACCATTAAAAGAAAACGGAAAGATTTACCATGAAAACGGGAACTTTACAAAAACAGTGATAAAATACAACAATACAACTGGCTTGGCAAGTGAAGAAGAAAGTGGAAATTTAATGATTACAGAGCAAACTTTGGTAGCTCCAGCATTTAAATGTTGGATTTTGCTTAACTTGGAATGCGAAATTGAAGCTAAACTCTTCAATTTCCTGAAAGAAAACAAAGCGGAATATTTGCCATATCTAGGCAAGAATGAATTTTCACTTTGGTGGGATAATTTTAACGAGTATGAATATGAACCATTTTATCCAAACAAAGAATTTCAAATAAATAGCTTATTCATAAAAGAGGAAACAGTAAAGGAAGGCCAAATAAAAGCTCGTTTTATTCCCGGTATTTTATCCATGTCTGAAAAAAAATTTATATATTTTGAAAGACTTCCCATTGGCTATATTGAATCTCCTCTATTTCAATACGAATATAAAGACTTCGCATTCACAAACTGTGATTTGAGAGAAGATTACGTTTTGCCAGAATCATACCCATTGTATAGACTATCGAATAATGAAATCATTCAATTGTTCTAAAGATATTATAGATAACATTTTAACAATTTTTGGAAACCTTTCAAAAACATATTATGCTCATTTATCCAAGGATATATCTGAGAAGGAAACTCTTTTTAATCACTCTCTATTGGTTTCAAAATACTGTTTAAAATTGATTGAATCTAATGAAATAGATCATTTACTCGATTCATTGATCGAAAGGATCATGGAGCTTTTACAAATTAAGAATAAAAGAGAGTGGGGAAGCTTATTCAAAGAGATATTCATTGCAGCCATTGTTTATCATGATATGGGAAAGATAAATCCCAATTTTCAAGTCATTAAAATGGAAAATGAATCATTCTCTTTAAATAATAAATTGTCTTTTCAATCAAATCATTCCTTGCTTGGAGCATATTTATTCTCAAATATCTATTTCAAAAAAACATTTGAAAACAATGAGTTAAATGATGATGAAAAACTTACTCTCTATTTTTCAATTCATATTTTCGCCAGTACTATTATAAAACACCACAATACGAGCATTGATTTTTCATTAGATTTTGAAAAACAACAAATCGACGATTGCTATTCGTTTTTAGAAACATATAATCTCTATTTTGATAAAAATTTTTGTTCGAGTTTCTATATCAGTGCAAGTTATATTTGGGGAGAATTCAGAGAAATAGCTGCAAACCAGGAGGTTTATTTTGATTTATTTGCATTAACCAAACTGCTATATTCTTTGTTAACCGCTTCCGATTTCTATGCAACAAACGAGTTTATGACAAAAATAGAAATTAATGAATTTGGGATACTAAACAAAGATAATAAGGAAAAACTTACAAAACATTTTAAAACTGTAAAGGATTATAATAAAGATTTGTACGAGAATTTTGAGTATTATCAATCTTTTCCTTGGGAAAAGTTGACAGAAAGAAATGCTTCAAATTTGAATGTTCTGAGACAAAAACTTACTGTTGAATTGATTTCGAATTTAAGAAAGCATTCTGATAGTAAATGCTTTTATCTCGAAGCTCCAACAGGTGCTGGAAAGACAAACTTATCGTTAGCGTTTGCAACCGAACTAATAAATATCGATTCTTCTTTGAATAAAATCTTCTATGTTTTCCCATTTACCACATTAATTACCCAAACGTTTGAATCGATCAAGAAAACATTGGAGATAGACAATAACTATATCATTCAATTGCATTCTAAAGCTGGATTTCATGAAAAAGAAGACGGTACCTATGGATATGAAAAACAATTGTATTTAGATAATTTGTTTGTGAATTATCCGATTGCGCTCATGTCACATATACATTTTTTTAACATTTTAAAAGGAAATGAAAAAGAAAGTAATTATCTATTACATCGATTATGCAATTCAATTGTGATAATAGACGAAATTCAAACCTATAATCCTGAACATTGGGATAAGATTGTTTATTTCCTTGCGAACTATGCTAAAATATTCAACATCCGAGTTTTAATCATGTCGGCAACTCTTCCTAAAATTGATGCATTACATCCTGACTTGAATGGTTCATTTATTTCGTTAATTTCCAATCGTGATCAGTATTACTCAAATCAAAATTTTGCTGGTCGAGTTTCATTTGACTTCACCTTTGCTGACAAACAAAGACCAATAAATAAAGAAGATAAAGAAAACTACCTACTCGAATTATCAGATTTAATAAGCGAAAAAGCAGAACTTTATGCAAGTTTAAATAATCAGAAAGTGAACATTTTGATTGAATTCATAACAAAAAAAACAGCTGCATTTTTCTTTAACCAACTGAATAATGATATTCGTTTTGAAGATTACAAGATTCTTTTGCTTTCGGGCGACATATTGGAATTTAGAAGAAAGGAGATCATTAATTCTATTAAAGAACAAGTGTACCCAAAAGTGATTGTAGTCTCAACACAAGTTGTGGAGGCGGGCGTTGATATTGATATGGATATAGGATTTAAAGATCGTTCACTTATCGACAGTGATGAACAATTAGCTGGACGTATCAATCGCAACGCATCAAAAAAAAATTGCATTGTTTACTTTTTTGATTTTGATAAGACAAGCACAATTTATGGGTCAGACAACCGCTACAAGATTCAGCAAACAGACAAAGATATTTACAACGACTATAAAGATATACTGGTCAACAAAGAATTTCATGCATTATATGAAAAAGTTTTCGAAGAGAAACGCAATAAAATGAAAAGCAATTTTTTTGCAGCAGGCTATTATTATCAATATTTTAAAGAATTCAATTTTCCAAAGCTTCATTCAGAATTCAAATTAATTGAGGATAATGACAGTCAACAATTATTTATTCCTATTAAGATACCTATTCCTTTTTTTGATAATATTTCAAATTTAGAAAAAATGAGAGTTCTTACAGAAGATAAAGAATACGTAGATGGAACGAAAGTTTTTGAATATTACGAAAAACTAATTAACTTGGAATTTGATGACTTTTCAATGAAAAAAATTGAATTAAAAAAGATTGGTTCCATCATGTCACAGTTTAGTATTTCCGTTTATCGGAAGCAACTCGAAGCTATTGCAGACATGCTTAACCCCGAAAAAAGCAAATATGGTTTTCAATATTTATTGAATTGGAATTTGTGCTATTCTCCGGAATCAGGTTTCGATTCGGAAAAAATTGATACCAGCTATTTTATTTAATTGTTAAACATATGCAAATTACTGGCATTCATTTCAATTATTATCAGGTCTGCAAACGAAAACTCTGGCTTTTTGCCAATGGCATCAATATGGAACAGACTTCTGACCTAGTGTATGATGGCAAACTCATTCACGAAAAGAGTTATCCGCAACGTTCCGAAAGATATGAAGAAGTGGAACTCGATGGTATAAAAATCGATTATTATGATGCTCGTAATAAAGTGATTCACGAAATTAAGCGGTCAGACAAGGTAGAGCCAGCTCACGAGTGGCAAGTGAAATATTATATTTATGTACTAGAGCGGAATGGCATAGATGGTGTCACAGGCATACTGGAATACCCAGCGCTCAGACAAACTACTAAAGTAAATTTGACTGATACAGATAGGCATAAAATTAAAGAAATAGAAGAAAAAATCGCACAATTGATTAGCTCTGATGATTGCCCCCCAGTAATAAATGCTAAAATATGCAAAAGCTGTAGTTATTATGATTTTTGTTATGTAAAAGAAGAGAATTTGTAATGATACCACATCACTTATCACTTATCACCTATCACCTATAAAAAATAAACATCATGCAACAAAAAGATTACAACGAAATATTCAGAGACAGAACGAAAAAATTAGCTATAGATATAATAATTGAATTGTCTAAATTGAAATACACTGATGAAAATTCCATAATAAAAAAGCAAATAATACGTTCATCTACATCCGTAGCAGCTAATTATAGAGCCATGTGCAGAGCTAGGTCTAATAAAGAGAAGTATGCTAAAATGTGTATAGTAGTAGAAGAATTAGATGAAACAGTTTTTTGGCTTGAATTACTCGATGATCTTAAAATTTTGCCATCTACA
>JAHDSP010000288.1 GCA_018432645.1 Bacteroidales bacterium
AATTTTAGCAATTATCATATATGCATTTGGGAAAAAATCTTTATCAATATCAATAGCTTTTTTGTAATATACTATAGATGAATCATATATTTCTAAATCGCTATATATTTGAGCTACCAATAGATGTGCCTCAATAAATTGAGGATCTATATCTAAAGCTTTTTTGAATTTGTTTATAGCATTTAAACTTTCGTAATTCTCATAAAGTTTTATTCCTTTATTATAATATTTTATAGCTTTAGAATTATTAGAACTAAGATTTTGAGAAAATAATGCTATTGTAAATGATGATATGTAAAGCAATAAAATAAATTTTTTCATAATTTTTTTAAAAATAATCTTTTTTTTTGAAGTAGTTACAAAAATCTAATCAAAAATCTGTCAAAATTACAATATTTTTGAGAAATAAAAAATTAAAACAAAAATCTAAAAGGGATTAAAATTTTTTCTAATAATTTATCTAACATAGGTCTCTCTCGCCATCTATCATAGTCAAACTCATTGCTTTCTTGTTTTAATTCATCGAAATATTTATTCAATTCATTCACTACTACTGGATCTTCTGCTAGCATATTAATTTCGTGCATATACAGATAGCTTCTGTAGTCATAATTACTACTACCTATCATATATTTTTCATTATCTATCAAAAGTAATTTGGCATGCAGATTAGTAGGTAAATAAAAAAATATTTTTATATCAGCTTTCCACAATTTTCCTAAATAATAATTTCTAAGGACGTCCATAGAGTTAACATCACTTCTAAAAGGTAAATAAATTTCAGTATAAACTCCTCGAGTGGTAGCTTCTACCATTGCATCAATAGTAGAGCTCATAGGTAGGAAATATGGTGTTGCTATTTGAATAGATTTATTAGCATTATCTATGAGCCAATTAAGTTTTTTTCTAACACGTTGTTTCCAGATGGATGGTATATCACGTATCAACTCCATTCCATTTATATTATGAATACTATGGAATTTTTTTTGATTAAAAGTATATGTTTTATAATGTTTGAAATATAGTTTTACAAAATAGATTAATCTACTAGCTAATTTAGGATCATTAAATTTAAAAATGCTTTCTCGCCATCCAAGAGAATAGTTAGAAATATTAGCTGAACCCAAGTATGATATCTGGTCAATAACAATAATTTTTCTATGATTTCTACGATGAGCTTCTGAAAAAATTGCTAATGAAAGAGGAATAGGAGTAAAAAAACGAACCATTCCTCCCGCATCTAATAAAGGTTTGAAAAAATTTGTATCAGATTTTGCACCATAACTATCTACAAGTACATAAATTTTTACTTTTTCTTTAGCTTTTTCTACTAATGCGTCTCTAACTCTGATACCTGTTGGATCATTCACAAATCTGTATATCTCAATATATATCCGATTTTTTGCTTGATTAATTTCATTTATGAGATCATCGATCCAGTCTTTAGGATATCTAAATAAAGCTACAAAATTACTTTCTCGCATCATTTATTTTTTAGGTAAGACAAAATTACCTTTATTTTTTGGAATGACATCCTTTAAGATTTCAATAAATGGTAGCATATCATTGTCATAATCTCCAGTTGGGTAGACAGCAGGCAAAACATGAGCTTCTTTTTTGTCATAATCTAAAAAAGAAGGAATTATGGGTATATCAGCTTTCTGAGCTATATAATAAAATCCTTTTTTCCAATGATGGACGGGTTTTCTAGTACCTTCTGGTGTTATTATTAGCCACATCTTAGACGATTCATTTATTATCTTTATTAATTCTATTGGTAAGTTTTTGGGATTTTTTCTATCTACAGGTAAAGCTCCTAAAGATTTTAATATTATAGATAATGGGAAAACAAATAATTCTTTTTTAATAAGAAATTTTGCTTTTACATTTAATTTTTTTAGTGCTAACCATCCAATGATAAAGTCGTTATTTGAAGTATGCGGCGACATGATGAGAACAGCTTTGTCATATTTGCTAATATCTTCATCTGTTATCACTCTCCATCCTATTATTCTCAATAACAAATTAGCTAAAGACATTTTTTATCAAAATTAATGATTTTTTAAAAGCCAATAGGGGAAAATAATATTAAAAAATATTTCTATTTAATCAAAGATTATGATGAAATGTAAATGTAATGAAACATAAAGAATGTTGAATGAGTATTATAGTTTAAAAAATAAATTCTAAGTTTAAACAATTATTTAGTTGGTTCTATAACGTTTATTGTGGGTAAATTATTTTACCACAAAGGGCACAAAGATACTACACAAAGTTCACAAAGAGTAGACTATTAACCCTGACCTTTAGGTCAGGGTATGGCATAAAAAAACTATGGGCTTTAGCCCTGAAAAACAAAATCCCAAAATCCTTTAATCCCGCAAATCCCAGTTCAGACATCATTCTCTGTGTTCTTTGTGCCTTCTTTGAGAACTTTGTGGTTATTATTTAACATTACAATAAACATTATAGAACCAAATAAATTATTTTTATTTTAAAACAATTTTATAGATAATTTTAGTTTAATTTAAAGTTGGATTTTCTGGAATATGTTGCCAGAATTCATAATCTGCACCTAATTTTTCTACACATTTATTCCACATATATTTTATTGGCATTTCAAAGATTTCATCTATTTGTAGCTCTGTAACAGCCCAATAATTTTTTTTCATTTCTCCTTTTAACTGCGTAGGTGCCCAGGAGCAATAACCTTGGAAAAATCTAAGATTATTATCATTAGCAATGCCACTCTTAATCAAATCATATAATGCTCTAGTATCGCCACCCCACCATAAACCTGGAATTATTTCTGAACTCTTAGGGATTATATCACCCAATCTATGTAAAACAAAAATTTTATGTTCCTTAACTGGTCCACCTAAATACATTGGCGAATCTACATTTTTATTTAATTTTGATTTTAAGATTAAACTTTTTAGATTATCATTGAGTTTTTTATTAATTATTACCCCTTCGGTTCCATCTTTATCATTGCTTAGTAATAATACTACTGATCTACTAAAAAAATAATCATAAGTAGTGGGCTCTGCTATTAGCAATCTACCTACAGCAGGCTCTAAGTCATTTCTTCTGATTTTTAGCTTATATTCCAAATTCATTTTATGAAGATTTTTTATTATTTTTGACAAAAATTATGCCAAAAAGTTTACAAATTAACTAAAAAAATTATGAATAATTATATAGAATTATCAAAAAAATATCCTATTTTTAATTACAATAAATTTAATATATCTATCGACGATAATAGATTAACTATTTCTTTTGATTTTGATAATGGAGAGTATTCATTCATGCCAAGCTCATCTTGGAAATTTAACAATGTAATAAATCCTCGTAGAGTTAATAAGTATGAGCTATCACCATTTGTATTTAACATTGGTATGATTGAATTAATCAGTTATTGGAAAGCTACATGCTCTAGATTAGTAAATATATATCCTGCTTTTATCAATGATTTTCAGTCGCAATGGTGGAGGAATCTTTATTATAATGGACAAGGTGAATTTTTTTATAAAAATAATATAAATGTTAATATAGATGAATTCTTGCATTTTAGAATTAATAATTTTGATACTTTGCCAAAACAAAATTTCAGATCTTTACAAGAAAGCAGAGTAATAGTACCTATAGGCGGTGGCAAAGATTCAATAGTTACATTAGAATTATTGAAAAAATCAGATTTTGAGGTTATACCATTAATAATAAATCCCAATGCTGCTACATTGAGAATTATAGACATAGCTATGATACCTAGAGCTAATATAATAGAAATACACCGCGAGATAGATCCTACGCTATTAGAATTGAATAAGAAAGGTTTCCTAAATGGTCATACACCTTTTAGTGCTATGCTTGCCTTCTATAGTATGATGAGTGCATACATTATAGGAGCCAGATATATAGCTCTGAGTAACGAATTTAGTGCTAATGAAAGTACTATCATTAATAGTAATGTGAATCATCAATATTCAAAAACTATAAGTTTCGAGAGTGATTTCAGATATTATACAAAAATGTTTTTGAATAATAACATAGAATATTTTAGCTTCATTAGGCCATTACATGAGTTACAGGTAGCTAAATTGTTCTCTCATTACCCACAGTATTTTACAGCTTTTCGTAGCTGTAATGTAGGAAGTAAAGATGATAAATGGTGTGGTAATTGTCCCAAATGTTTATTTGTAGCTCTAATGCTAGCTCCATATATTAATCATAATGAATTAGAAAACATTTTTGGTAAAGATATTTTCTCTAATTTAGAATTAAAAAATACTTTAGAAGAATTATTAGGATTGAAAATGACAAAGCCATTTGAATGCATTGGCACAGTAGATGAGGTTAGAGCTGTAGTCAATCAATTAATTACTGATGAATATTATTCTAAAAAACCATTGTTTGCTAACTTAACACCATTACCTGCACCATCATTAAAAACAATTGAAGAATCTTGGAATGACATTCATTTTTTACCATTAGATTTTGAGAAAATTTTAAAAAAAGAATTTAATTATGATGTTGAATAAATTAACTGAAATAGTAATGAAAAAATATCTGTTTTTTTTAGTTTTATTTTTGAACTTTGTATCATCATATGCTCAAGATAAAGATACTCTAAAATTAATATTTATCGGCGATATAATGCAACATGGTCCACAAATTACTTCCGCATGGAATGGAGAATCATATGATTATTCTGATAATTTTCAATATTTATTACCTCTATTTAATTATGCGGATTTTGTAATAGGAAATTTAGAAACTACCTTTAATGGGGCACCTTATACTGGTTACCCAGCTTTTAGTGCACCAGATGATTTCGCTAAAGCTCTAAAAGACGCATCAATAGATATTTTAGTAACTGCTAATAATCATAGTTTTGATAAAGGAGTTAGTGGAGTAGTGAGAACGATAAAAGTTCTAGATAGTCTATATATCAACCACACAGGAACATTTAAAAATTTTGAAGATTTTAAAAAAAATCATCCATTAATCATTCAAAAAGGTAATATTAGATTAGCTTTACTAAATTATACCTATGGTACTAATGTAGGTATATCTAAATCTAGTGTATTAATTAATATTATCGATACAAATGAAATCAAAGATGATATTTTATTAGCTAAATCTTACAATCCTGATGGAATAATAATCTTTTTTCACTGGGGCGAGGAATATAAGAGATTGCCTAATTCTTTCCAGACAGATGTTGCTAATTTTTGCTTTAGAAATGGAGCTAATTATTTAATAGGTTCACATCCACATGTCATCCAGCCAATGGTTAAAAACATATTAGATAGCTCTAATAATGTAGAATCTGTAGTTTATTATTCTTTAGGCAATTTTATTTCTAATCAGAGAGGTATTAATACAGATGGCGGTGCAATAGCTTATTTGGAATTTACCAAAAATCAAAATAAATTAGATATTAACCGAGCAGGTTATCTATTGTCATGGACTTGGAAAAAATTTGTTAACGACAAATATGTTTATATTAATGTACCATCGTGGGAATTCAATAAAATAGATCCAAATTCTACTGACCAAAAAGCAATGAAAACTTTTTTAGATAGTTCAAGAAATTTTTTAAATAAATATAATGTTGGTATTAATGAATATTACTTTGATAAAAACAAAAATAAATTGTTCCCTTTAGATACAAAATCTTTTGATGACAAATAAAATATTATAGCTCAATAAAAGACTCAAAAACATTTTCCCTTAGAATATTTAAAAATTATTTTTAAATATTAAGGTGAAAGTTTAATAAATCTAGCATTATAATTAAATATTAATTATAATCAATTATTATTCAATGCCTTACAACGAGGTTTTATCTAGTCATTAATAAAAAAATATTATTAACACAAATTTATAGTAATAAATTTTTAAATTTACAGTTTATATTATTACATTAATTTTGCAAAATAATTACATTTAATAAATCGATGATACAAAAACCATTTCTAAATATTGTAATACTAATCAATTTTTTAATAATCATAACATCATGCCATCCCAAAGAGGAATATGATACTAGTAGTTCATTAAAATTTTCTACAGATAGCGTATTTATTGATACCAGTTTCACTACAGTTACTACTATAACGAGGGTGATAAATATTTATAATAATTCATCATTGCCTATTTTGATAGAAAAAGTTTTTTTAGGAAATGGGAATAATTCCATGTTTCGTTTTAATATAGATGGAGAGCCGGGACCAGTAGTAGAAGATATAGAAATAATGGCACATGATAGTTTATTTTTATTTTTAAATGCTACTATAGATCCTAATGATGCAAATACACCTTTTATCATCGATGACAGTCTAATATTTTTAGTGAATGGGAAGACACAAAAAATAAAATTAACAGCATTAGGTCAAAATGCATATTTTCATACTCCAGATCATCCTCCCACACAATATCTCCCTGCATATAGTATAGTATCTGGTGTATGGAATAATGATAAACCTCATGTAATATATGGAGTAGCTGTAGTAGATGAAGATTGCACTCTAGTAATACCTGCTGGTACCAAAGTTTATATGCATAAAGATGCAATGCTTTGGGTTTATAAAGGTGGCAGTTTAAAAATTAAAGGAGAACCGAATAATCGAGTATTAATTACTAGCGATAGATTAGATCCTTATTATAGAGAACAAGCGGGCATGTGGGATAGAATTTGGTTGTCGGCCCTCAGTAAAGATAATGAAATAGATTGGGCAATAATTCAAAATGGGAGTGTGGGCATCCATGCAGATACAGTTGCTAATAATAATCCTACTCTTAAAATTTCTAATACAATAATAAGAAATATGTCTGCTGCTAGTCTTTTTGCACAAGGAGCTAAAATAGAAGCTGTTAATTGTTTATTTTCAAATGCCAAGTACTATTCTGCACTGCTATCTATAGGAGGTGAATATATCTTTCGTAATTGCACTTTTGCTAATTTTTGGAATTCTTCTACTAGAACAACATCATTGCTAGCTCTTAATAATTATTATAAAGATGTAAATGGTAACACTCAAGTAAGACCTATTAGCATTTATCTTGGTAATTGTATTGTTTATGGAGATCAAGAGGAAGAAATTTTAATAGATAAATTCCCAGGTTCTGGTAATTTTTATTTGAAAGCAGAAAATAGTTTACTAAAAACTAAATATAATCTGGGAGATTCTATTTTTATCAATTGTAAATTAAATGTAGATCCTGAATTTAGAAACACATCATTAGAAGATTTTAGACTACGTCCCACTTCTCTTGGAGTAGATAATGGCAAATTAGACATCATATGGGGTATAAATTATGATTTATCAGGTGGACCAAGAATTATAAATGGCATTCCAGATATGGGAGCATATGAGCTATATTAAAGGATTGGTAAGAAGGGGAAATTTAATTTTTTAAAATCATAAAATTTGTGAAAGCATATTCAGGACTTTAAATAGAAAAATTATTTATTTTCATTTACGGAAATGAGAGTTGAAGTAATAAATTAAAATATTTATTGTGTAAAATGTCAAAAGAGAGAGTTGTGTAAGAGGTGAAGAAGAAATTTATATGTTATAGATTAAATATGTTAACGACATCAGATTACTGTACCGCTCCCACGCCCGCCTATCCGACGTCGCCAAATTCAATAACCTTCCCGTATCTTCTATAATCTTATCCGCCAGATACTTTCCCTTCACAACAAACCACATTATGTAGTTTGTTAAATACTTTGTAGCAACTCCACGAAACTTGAAATAAATCCATCCTACAAAATCTGTTATCTTCTCATGAACAGTTGATACACTATATATTCCTTGCTTCATCTTGTTTTTGTTAGTAATCTCTTTATGTTTGATGTGCTCTGCATTTACTGTTTTAAAAGCTTTCTTATCGCTGCCGCATACCACTGAATTATCAGATATTCTAGATTTTAGAAAATCAGATATGTGATCGGCTTGCAGTCTTGCATCTTCTAATTTTTTAAACAATATATTTCCACTTCTATCTGTGGCAGCTAATAATGCAACTTTCGTTGGCTTCTTTTTCTTTGGCTTTTTTATATCTATTTTTTCTCGTTTCTTTTTGCCTTTTTCAGAATAATTCATCAAAAGCTCCTCTAATTCTACAATTCCAAAGAAATTAACATTATCTTCAAAAGACTGCATGGCACACAAAATTCTATGTCGCCAAAAGAAACTCGTTGTGAGACTAATGTGTACAATTCTAGCACACTCTCTCAAGCTCATTCCTGCACTCATACATTTGATATATTCGAGCATTTTGCCCTTTTCATGAACACCGTACATAAAGGTGCCTGTGGTAACTCTGAACTGCCTACCACAATTTTTGCAACGGTAGTTTTGTACTCCACTTTGCAAACCATTTTTAATTACATGGCTGCTATTGCAATCTGGACAAAGTACACCAGTAGACATTGCCTTAATTTCTTGATAATCTACTACATCTTTGCCTTCTGTGATCATCTCATCATAGAGATTATCGTATAATTCACGTGTCTTCTCTTTGGTAAGAGCAAAGACTTCTGTTGGATTTTCGAATAATTTCTTCATATGTAAAATATTTTTGCAAATATAGTAATTTTTTAATTCAAAAAAACTTGAAATTAAATAACAATTATTAAAATCTATTTTCCTTTAAATAATATTTTTATTGATATGTCTTTTTATAATAATTTTTTATTCTAATTTATACGTTTCGCTTATTATTAAATATTATTTTTTCATATTCAAATTAATTAGTAATTTTGCAAAATAAAAATGTCCGATGGTGTAACGGCAGCACTGCAGATTTTGGTTCTGCCTGTCCAGGTTCGAATCCTGGTCGGACAGTATGATTGATTGAGAGGGGGCACTTAGCTCCCTCTATTTTTAATAAAATTTTATGATAGATAAAGAGTATATTCAAAAACTTGTAGAGGAAATAACAGAAGGGACAAGTATTTTTTTAACAAGATTAGATATCGATAATCTAGGTAAAATTTGTGTCTACTTAGATAGTGATACTAACCTGACTATCGAGGATTGTGTAAAAGTGAGCAGATATATTGAAAAAAATCTTTCTCTATCAAAAGATGATTATCAGCTAGATGTGTCATCTCATGGTATAGGAAATCCTTTAACAAATGCCAGACAGTATCCTAAGCATATTGGTCATTTTTTACAAATAAAAACAATTGATAATCAAACAATTAAATGTAAATTAATTAATTATGAATCAGAAAAATTAACCATAGAAATACAAAATAAAAATATTAAAAAAGAAAAAGAAGAAAAAATTATTGATTTATCACAAATCAAAGAATGTAAAGAAATTTTAAAATTGTAAAAATTAAAATTATGGCAACAATAAGTTTATTAGAAGCTTTTAATGAATTTCAAGATATTAAAGGGATAGACAAAGAGACTTTGATGGAGTTATTAGACGAAATATTTAAAGGTATCTTAGAAAAAAAATATGGTGACGCTTCTAATTTTTATTTTGCAGTAAATCCAGAAACAGGAGATATTGAACTATGGAGAAATAGAGTTATAGTGCCAGATGGCAAATTAGAAGATTTCAATACTCAGATAGAATTAAAAGACGCGCTAAGGATAGAACCAGACTTTATGATTGGAGAGGAAGTTACAGAGCCTTATGGAATTGAAAACTTCTCACGTAGAGAAATTCAGACCATTCTACAAATGATTAAAGCACGTATCACTGAATTTGAAAATCAAGTAACTTTCGATAAATACAATGATCAAATAGGTGAGTTAGTTGTTGGTGAGGTGCATCAAGTATTAAAAAATGAGATAATAGTAGTTGATGAAGATGGCATAGAATTAATTTTGACAAAGGATCAAATGATACCAAGAGATCACTATAAAAAAGGTGATACTATTAGAGCATCTATCTATAAAATTGAAAATAGAGCTGGCTCACCATATATTTATTTATCTCGTACTAGTACTGACTTTTTAGCTCGTCTAATGGAACAAGAGGTGCCAGAAATAGCTGATGGGTTAATCACTATTCGCAAAATAGCTCGTATACCTGGGGTGAGAGCTAAAGTAGCTGTCGAATCATACGATGACCGCATAGATCCTGTGGGTGCTTGTGTGGGAGTTAAAGGCTCTCGTATTTTCCCAGTTATTCAAGAACTAAGAAATGAAAACATAGATGTAATAAATTTCTCGAATAATCCTAAATTATTTATTCAAAGAGCTTTAGCTCCTGCTAAGCTAACTGATATTCAGTTAGAAGATAATAAAGCCATAGTAATTGTGAAACCTGATCAAATATCTTTTGCCATTGGCAAAAATGGACAAAATATTGAATTAGCTTCACGTATCACTGGTTATGACATTGAGGTTTATCGCGAACTCGAAGAGGGTGAAGAAGAGGATATCGACATCCAAGAGTTTAGTGATGTTATTGATCAATGGATTATCAATCAATTAAAAACTATTGGTTGTGATACTGCTAAAAAAGTTCTCTCTTATTCAGTAAAAGATTTAGCTGATTTAGCTGATTTAGAGGAAGAAACCGTTGAAGAAATACAAAAAGTAATTAGAGCAGAATTTGAGTGAAATTGTTTAGAAAAGTTTATTATGTTTATAAAATTGTCAATGGTTATGACTTTAAAATTTGTCAAATTATATTTATGAAAAATAAATATTAATTTTGTAGTGAGATTTTTATTATGAATGAAATAAAAACATATAGATTAAATCAGCTCACACGTGAGTTGGGAGTTACATTTGCTGAATTACAAGAACTATTAAAATCTAATGGTATCAAAGTGAATACTCCTAATGATCGTATTAGCGAAGATGCTTATTTGATTATTAAACAAAATTATAACTTGGATACTGAAAAAAATAAAACTGATGAAAACATTATAGAGGAAAATAAAACTACTACTGCTGATAAAATAACTGAACAAGAAAAACCCAAAGAACCTGAAAATGCTCCTTTTGAGTTTAACCTTAAGGTAAAAGGTAAAATAGATCTAAACAATGAAACTGAGAGAGTCAATAAAGAAAAATCTAAATCTTCTAAATCTACAGAAAAACAAGAAAAAACTAAGTCTAAAAAACCTAAAACTGAAAATAAACAAGATGTTGTAGAAAATCAAACTGAGTCGCAATTAAAAATTACTTCTGAAAATATTACAGAAAATGAACTTTTAACTGAAAAAACAGTAGAACAAGAAACTCCCCAAGCAGAAAAATTAGATAATAAAACTGAATCTGAAACAGATATCACCGAAATTAACAAAGATACTAAAGAAATAACCACTGATATATCTGATAAACCGTATTTACAAGAAATTAACTTAAAAGTTAAATATAAAATCGATTTAGATGAGGCAAATCCTAAAAAAAGTAAAACTAGTGGTAATGAGAAAAAACAATCATCTCGACCTAGGAAAAAAACTATAAAAAAAGTCGCTGAAGCTGATCAAAAAGGAGTTAAAAAATGGGATAAAAACCCTACTACTACAGATCAAGCAAATAAAGAAAAACCAAAACTTATACTTAATAACGATAAAGACACTACTAATAAAGTAGGCGACAGATCTCAACCAAAAAAACGTGAAAAAACTAATAAAAAATTTAGAGATAAAGATTTTCAACATAGAAGAAAAAGAGAAGAACATGTTTTAACTGATGAAGAAATAACACAAAAAATTAAAGAAACTTTAGCAAAAGCTCAGGCTAAACCTAAAACTACACCAGCTCAGTATAAAAAACTTAAAAAAGAGCAAAGATTATCTAAAAATGCTGATAATGAAGTTAAAAATGTTATTGAGGTAACAGAGTTTATTACTACTAGTGAATTAGCAAATTTAATGAATGTATCTCCTACTGAGGTTATAGCTAAATGTTTTGATTTAGGCTTGACGACTACTATTAACTCTCGTTTAGATGCAGAGACGATAGTACTTGTTGCTGATGAGTTTGGTTATGAAGTTAAATTTATAAGCTTAGACGAGAAAGAAGAAGTAGAATATGATGACGATCCATCAACATTACTACCACGTCATCCAGTAGTTACCGTAATGGGACACGTAGATCATGGTAAAACAAAATTATTAGATTTTATACGTAAAACTAATGTGGTAGCTGGAGAGGCTGGAGGTATCACACAGCATATTGGAGCATATGAAGTAACATTACAAAATGGTCGTAAAATCACATTTCTAGATACACCTGGTCATGAAGCATTTACCGCTATGAGAGCTAGAGGTGCTAAAGTTACTGATATAGCTATTATAGTTATTGCTGCTGATGAACAAGTGATGCCTCAAACTGTAGAAGCTATCAATCACGCTCGTGCAGCTGGTGTACCAATGATTTTTGCTATTAATAAAATAGATAAACCTAATGCTAATCCTGAAAAAATTAAGGAACAATTGGCAAATATGAATATTCTATTAGAAGATTGGGGTGGTAACTATCAATCTCAAGAAATATCTGCTAAAGAAGGATTAAACGTTGATAAATTACTAGAAAAGGTGCTTTTACAAGCAGATTTAATGGATTTAAAAGCAAATCCTAATAGACCTGCTATAGGAACTGTTATTGAATCTGGATTAGAAAAAGGTCGTGGTTATGTAGCTACAATTTTAATTCATAATGGTACATTACATATTGGTGATCCAGTATTAGCTGGAGTTTATTATGGTAAAGTAAGAGCTATGTTTGATGAAAGAAATCAACCTAAAAAAGAAGCTGGCCCTAGCTCACCTGCTTTAATCCTTGGACTTAATGGTGCCCCACAAGCTGGTGATAAATTGTTAGTTATGCCATCTGAGAAAGAAGCTAAAGATAAAGCTCTCAAACGTCAACAATTACTTAGAGAGCAATCTATTAGAGCTAAAAAACATATTACTCTTGATGAAATTGGTCGTAGGATAGCCATTGGTGATTTTAAAGAATTAAATTTAATTGTTAAAGGAGATGTAGACGGCTCAGTAGAAGCATTGAGCGATTCTTTATTGAAACTATCTAATGAACATGTGCAAGTAAATGTTATTCATAAAGGTGTAGGTGCTATTACAGAATCTGATATTTTGCTAGCTGCTGCATCTAATGCCATAATTGTTGCTTTCCAAGTGCGTCCAGCACCAGCTATTCGCAAACTTGCTGAGCAGGAGCAAATACAAATAAAATCTTATTCCATAATTTATGATGCTATAGAAGAAATTAAATCGGCTATAGAAGGTATGCTAGAACCTACTATTGAAGAAACTATCTTGGGTACTGCTGAGGTCAGACAGGTTTTTTCTATTAAAAAAGTGGGTAATATCGCTGGCTGCATGGTTTTAGATGGTAAAATAGATAAAAATGCTCGCGTAAGACTTATAAGAAACGGAATAGTTGTATTTGACGGCGAAATAACTTCTCTCAAAAGATTCCAAAATGACGTCAGAGAAGTAATTACAGGTCAAGATTGCGGTATTGGTATTAAAAATTTTAATGATATTAAGGTGGGTGATCTCATAGAAGCATATATCACTACCTCTGTAGAACAAAAATTATAATAATTATCATTATTTCGGTAATGATAAAATTTCATAATAATGGTAGAAGTTAATATTTTAGGTAGTGGATCTTCTTTACCTTTATATAAGCGATTTAGCCCATCACAAATAATAAAAATTGAAGGGAAAAATATTTTAATCGATTGTGGCGAAGGCACACAAATTCAATTGCAACGTTTTGGCTTTTCAATAATTAATATAGATTATATTCTTATTTCTCATTTGCATGGAGATCATTTTTTTGGATTATTTGGTCTATTGTCATCTATGCTACTATTAGGTAGGACTAAGCCATTAACCCTCTTTGCAAATAAAAATTTAATTCCAATTTTAGAAAATATTTTTCAGGAAAAGTTATTTGGTAAATACTTCCCTTTTAATTTTATACCTTTAGATTTTAATAATTTGAATAAAATACTAGAAGAAGATAAATTTGTAATTTATTCTTTTCCTCTTGAACATTCTGTGCCTACTTGTGGTTTTTTAATTAAAGAAAAGCTGAGACCTAGAAATATTTTAAAAAGTTTTGTAGAATATTATCATCCTAGCATTAATGAAATAAAAAACATAAAACAAGGTGGAGATTATTTAGATAAAAATTCTGGTAAATTATTAAAAAATAATGAAATAACTTCAGATCCACCTCAACCATTTTCTTACGTATATTGTAGTGATACAGCTTATAAATTAATTAATTATTCAGAAATTAAAAATCCAATTTATTTATTTGCAGAATCTACATTTTTAGCTGAAAAGATAGATGCAGCTAAATCAAAAAAACATATGGTTGCTGCTGAGACTGCTCAGATAGCTGATAATATAAATGCTCAGTATCTAATTTTAGGCCATTTCGGTTCAGAATATAAATCGATCAATTTGTTTCTAGAAGAAGCTAGCCAATATTTCCCTCGAGATAAAATTATCTTGGCTTATGATGGACTTAAAATTAATTATGATAATTATAAAAAAATTGATAAAAATTTAAAACAAGATAAATTTTAGGTTTTTTAATATCTGATATAATAATTTTTTCTCAATAAACTAAATGGTAAAAACTAGGTAAAATATAATACAAAAATTATTAAATTTAGCAATTATATTTCTTCATTTAAACGAATTAAAAATATAGACATAAGGCATATAAATACAGACTAAATATTTGTTTATTTGATATAAAATTATTAATTTTGTATCATAATAAATAAACAAAAAAATTATGGATGAAAAAATTCAAGAAAATGGATACAATGCTAATAACATACAAGTATTAGAAGGCTTAGAAGCAGTACGCAAAAGACCAGCAATGTATATAGGGGATACTGGAGAGAGGGGATTGCACCATTTAGTATATGAAGTATTAGATAATTCTATAGATGAGGCATTAGCAGGTTACTGTGATCATATAAAAATAATTATTCATCCCAATAATGCAATTACAGTAACAGATAATGGACGAGGCATCCCTGTCGATATGCATCCAGTTGAAAAAAAACCAGCATTAGAGGTAGTATTGACAATATTACATGCAGGTGGTAAATTTAATAAAGATACATATAAAGTTTCTGGTGGTTTGCATGGTGTCGGTGTCTCATGTGTAAATGCTTTATCTAAAAAAATGATAGCTACTATCAAACGTGATGGTAAAATTTGGCAACAAACATATGCTTATGGTAAACCTATCACAGAGTTACAAGCTATTGGTGATACTATAGAGACTGGTACTACTATATATTTCGAGCCAGATGAATCCATCTTTCCTATAATAGATTATAAATATGATATTCTATCAAAAAGACTAAAAGAACTTTCATTTTTAAATAAAGGAGTTAAAATAGAGTTAGTAGATGAGAAATCAAATCCAGATGATCCTATAGTAAATGTATACCACTCTGAGAATGGTTTAATAGATTTCATACATTATTTAGATGAATCTAGACAAGTTCTAATGCCTGAACCTATATATATTGAAGGAGAAAAAGATAATATTAAAATAGAAATAGCTTTAGAATATAACGACTCATATATCGAGAATGTACATACTTTTGTGAATAATATAAATACAATAGAAGGTGGGACACATCTAGCAGGATTTAGAAGAGCTCTTACACGAACAATGAAAGCATATGGAGATGCACAAGGTTATTTCGATAAAGTTAAATTTGATATATCAGGAGATGACTTCAGAGAGGGATTAACAGCAATATTAAGTGTTAAAGTGCCAGAACCACAATTCGAGGGACAAACAAAAACCAAACTTGGAAACACTGAGGTGGCTGGAATAGTAGATAGCATTGTGAGTGAACACTTATCATATTATCTGCAAGAACATCCAAAAGAAACTCGAGAAATTTTCAATAAAGTTGTGCTAGCAGCAACAGCTAGACATGCTGCAAGGAAAGCTCGAGAAATGGTACTTAGAAAAACTGTTTTTAACTCTGCGCAACTACCAGGAAAATTAGCAGATTGTTCCGAAACTGATCCATCAAAATGTGAGATATTTCTAGTAGAGGGAGATTCAGCAGGTGGTACCGCTAAACAAGGTCGCAATAGACTTTTTCAAGCTATTTTACCTCTTAGAGGCAAAATATTAAATGTAGAAAAAGCTGCTGATCATCGTGTTTTTGAGAGTGAAGAAATTCGAAATATATATACCGCTCTTGGCGTATCTATAGGTACACCTGACGACCCCAAAGCATTGAATTTAGAAAAATTACGCTATCACAAAATTATAATAATGACCGATGCTGATGTAGATGGTAGTCACATTACCACATTAATACTTACTTTTTTCTTCAGATATATGAAAGAATTAATAGAAAAAGGATATGTCTATGTAGCTGCACCACCATTGTACCTAATTCGTCAAGGAAATAGAAAAGCTTATTGCTGGTCAGATGAGCAAAGAGATAAAATCTTATCAGAATGGAAGCAAAACTACAAAGATAAAAATGTTCACATACAAAGATATAAAGGTCTAGGAGAAATGAATGCAGAGCAATTGTGGGAAACTACTATGAATCCAGATACACGTTTTCTTAATAGGGTTTCTATAGAAAATGCTGCGGAAGCAGATAGAATCTTTTCAATGTTGATGGGAGAAGACGTACCACCTCGCAGACAATTTATCGAAGAAAATGCTAAATTAGCACAAATAGATACATAGTTAAGTAAAAATACTTATAATGCAATGCTAATGAGTGTTCGCTTGAAATAAGTTAAAATATGAAGGTAGGAGGTAGGGGAGAAAGGGGGTTGTAAAGTATCAAATTTTTGTTATACTTAACAGTATGTTATTTATATCTTTGATTAATTATCTCTCTATACTTGTCCCATGCCCATCTATCGTGCGATGACAGATTTAGTAGTCTGCCAATATCAGGATATATCAATTCTTTTAGATACTTATTCATTATTACGAACCACATTAGGTAGCTCTGCAAGTACTTTGTAGCCACTCCGTGAAATCTACTCAACCATATTTTGAAATCACTTATTTTGCTCTCGACTATCTTTACACTATACATCCCTCGTTTAATCTGCTTTTTGTTAACTATAATCTTTTTACTTTGTAAACTCTTAACTGCTTTTTTGAACTCTTTCTTTGGCTTTACACATATCAGATTGCTTTTTGATAATCTATTCATCAGCTCTTCTCTCAATTGCTCATTTTTCACTTTTTTTTCACCAACTTGTTTAAAAAGTAAATTACCTTCTCTGTCGGTAACTACTAAAACTGCTACTTTGGGATATTTTTTCTTTTTAGCTCTCTGATATTCTTCTTTAC